>NZ_CACSJY010000012.1:0-131023 GCF_902706155.1 Pseudomonas sp. 18058 | reverse complement strand
TCATCGAAACAAGGGCAAGGCCACCACTGAAGCGCTGGTGATTTTGTCACGTAAACTCGCGCGTATTGCATACGCGCTGCTGAAGAGCGAGAAAGCATACGTCAGCAAAACTGCCTAAAAAACGTTGTTCGCAACCATAGAATCTCCCACAGGGGATATCAGTGTTACTTGGGATCGGGTTTTGCCAGCAGGGTGTAGATGCACGGCAATACAAACAGGGTGAACAGCGTGCCGATCGACATCCCCGTCGCGATCACCATGCCGATATCGAACCGACTCACAGCGCCCGCACCGGTCGCCAGAATCAGTGGCACCATGCCAAACACCATCGCCGCCGTGGTCATCAGCACCGGGCGCAAACGAATCGCCGCCGCTTCCTCCACCGCCTCGCGCGCGGTCAGGCCTTTGTCCTTGCGTAACTGGTTGGCGAATTCGACGATCAAGATCCCGTGTTTACTGATCAAACCGATCAACGTCACCAGCCCGACCTGCGTGTAGATGTTCATGCTCGACCAGCCAAGAAACAGCGGAATCAGCGCCCCGCAGATCGACAACGGCACCGTCACCAGAATCACCAGCGGATCACGGAAGCTCTCGAACTGCGCCGCGAGCACCAGAAAAATGATCGCCAGTGCCAAGGCAAACGTCACCCACAACGCGCTGCCTTCCTGCACGAACTGCCGCGAAGCGCCGCCATAGTCAAAGGCAAACCCGGCCGGCGCTTCTTCGCGGGCGATCTGCAGCACCGTGTCGATGGCTTCGCCCATGCTGACCAGCGGGAAACCGGAAATCTTCGCCGCGTTGAGTTGCTGGAACTGGTTGAGTTGTCGCGGTCGCGCGCGGTCGGTGACTTTGATCAGCGTCGACAGTGGCAGCAGCTCGCCCTGAGTGTTCTTCACGTAATAGTTGTTCAGCCAGTCCGGGTTGTCGCGATACGGCCGCTCGACCTGAGCGATGACCTTGTAGCTGCGCCCCTCAATGGTGAAGCGATTGATTTCCGCCTCGCCCAGCAGCGTCGCCAGCGTACTGCCCAAATCGAGCATCGACACGCCCATCTGTGCGGCTTTGGCGCGGTCGATGTCGACCACCACTTCCGGTTTGTCGAACGCCAGATCAAGGTCGACGAAGGCGAACTTGCCCGACTCCATCGCGCGTTTCTTGATCCGGTCAGCCACCTGCAGCAGTAACTCGTAATCGTTGGCCGTATTGATCACGAATTCAAACGGCAAACCTTCGCCGGTGCCAGGCAGGGAGGGCAGGTTGAAGCCGAAAATCTGCAGGCCCGGAATGCCTTCGAGTTTGCCCTGCACTTCGGGAAGAATTTCCATCTGCGTGCGGCTGCGCTCGTTCCACGGTTTCAGCAGGAAACCGCCGATGCCCGCCTGCACGCCGTTGTAGCCGTTGATCTGGAACGAAGAGTAGTACTCCGGGAACTCCTTGAAGATCTTGATGAATTCGTCGGTGTAAGTGCTCAGGTAATCGAGGTTGGTCGGTTGCGGCGCGTTGGCCATCATGAAGATGATGCCTTGGTCTTCGTCCGGCGCCAGTTCCGATTTGGTGAACTTGAGAAACACCGGAATCAGGCACAGCACGATCACCGCAAACACCAGCACCACCGGCCGCGTGTTCAGCGTGCCGTGCAGCGTGCGCTGGTAGCGGCGCTTGAGGCCGTCGAAGATGCGGTCGAGACGATGGGCGAGGCCGCTGGGGTTTTGTTCGTGGCGCAGCAGATAGGCGCACATCATCGGCGACAGGGTCAGGGCGACGACCCCCGAAATCACCACCGCCCCGGCCAGCGTCAGCGCGAACTCCTTGAACAGCGCGCCAGTGAGGCCGGTGAGAAAACCGATCGGCGCATACACCGCCGCCAGGGTGATGGTCATCGACACCACCGGCATGGCGATCTCCCGGGCGCCTTCGAGGGCCGCGTCAAACGGCGTTTTGCCTTCCTCGATGTGCCGGTGAATGTTCTCCACCACGACAATCGCATCGTCGACCACCAGGCCAATCGCCAACACCATCGCCAGCAGCGTCAGCAGATTGATCGAGTAACCCATCATCTGCATGAAAAACATCACGCCGATCATCGACAGCGGAATGGTCACCACCGGGATCACCACCGAGCGCAACGCGCCCAGGAACAGGAACACCACGACGATAACGATGAGCACCGCTTCGAACAGGGTTTTCACCACTTCGTCGATGGAGGCCTGAATAAACAGCGTGGCGTCGTAAGCGATCTCGCTCTTGAGGTTCGGCGGCAACTGCGCTTCCAGCTCGGGCATCAGCTTGCGCACTTCTTTGATCACGTCCAGCGGGTTGGCCCCCGGCGTGGCTTTGATGCCGATATACACCGACGGCGTGCCGCCGAACGAGCTGATTGAGTCGTAGTTCTCCGCGCCCATTTCCACCCGAGCGACATCGCTGAGCAGCACGCGGCTGTCGCCACTGACCTTGAGCGGAATCGCCGCAAAAGCCTCGGCGGATTTCAGTTCGGTGTTGGCGTTGATGCTGGTGACGACGTACTCGCCTTTCACTTCGCCGGCGGCGGAGAGGAAGTTGTACTGGCGCACGGCGTTGGTCACGTCGGCGGCGCTGAGGCCGAACCCGGCGAGCTTCACCGGGTCGAGCCAAAGGCGCATGGCGAACACCTGATTGCCGAGAATCTCCGCTTCGGCCATGCCCGGCAGGGTCGCCAGTTTTGGCTGGATCACCCGCGACAGATAGTCGGTGATCTGCGGGTTGCTCAAGTTCTTGCTGAAAAAGCTGATGTACATCAGCGCCGAAGCGTCGGCAGATTCTTTGCTCAGCACCGGGTCTTCGGCGTCTTGCGGCAGCTTGTTTTTCACCTCGTTGGCCTTGGCCAGCAACTCGGTGAACAAGCGGTCGGTGTTCGAGCCGATACGCGCGTAGATCGAGATCACCGAGAAGTTCTGCCGACTGACCGAGGTCATGTAATCGATGCCCTCGGCGCTGGCCAGGCTCTGTTGCATCGGCTGGGTGATGTAGCCCTGAATGGTTTCGGCGTTGGCTCCGGGGTAGGCGGTGGTCACCGTGATCAGGGCGTTTTCCATTTGCGGGTATTGGCGCAGCGGCAACTTGCTCCAGGCCTGGAAGCCGAGCAACACAATCAACAGGCTGACCACGGTGGCGAGCACCGGGCGGCGGATGAACGGATCGGTAAAAGCCATGGGGATTCCTTGATCAGTCGGCGCGAGGCGGACTGTTCTGCTCGCCGAGGGTCTTGTCGTCGCTGATGGCGATGCGTGCACCGTTGTCCAGTTTGATCTGGCCAGCCGTCACTACTTGTTCGCCGCTCTGCACGCCCTTGTTGATCATCACCAGGCCATCACGGCGCTCACCGGTTTCGATGAAACGCCGCTCGGCGATCAGTACTGGTTGGCCCTTGTCATCCTTTTCGACGGTGCCGTCCTCGGCTTTCTTCTGCCCGACCACGTAGATCGAGTTGCCGTAGAGGGTGTAGGTGATCGCGCTTTCCGGCACAACGATGTGTTTTTGCGGATCGGGCAGCAACACTTCAAGGCTGGTGAACATGCCCGGCAATAATTTGCCGTCCGGGTTGGCCAGGGTGGCGCGGATCAGAATGTTGCGCGTGGTGCTTTCAACGATCGGGTTGATCGCGCTGATTTTGCCGGCGAAGTTTTGCCCCGGATAAGCCGAGACCGAGATTTGCACCGGTTGGCCGATGGCCAGTTTCGGCACCGATTGTTCGGGCAGGTAGAAGTCGGCGTAGAGGCTGCTCAAATCCTGCAACGTGGCGATCTTGGTGCCGCTGGCGAGGTAGTCGCCGATGTCGACCTGACGGATGCCGATGGTGCCGCTGAACGGCGCGAGGATGCGTTTTTTCGCCAGCGAGGCGTTGAGCTGATTGACCGTGGCTTTGTTCTTTTGCAGCACGGCGGAGAGGCGGTCGTACTCGCCTTTGGAGATGGCGCGGCTGTCGACCAGTTGCGCGCCACGGCCGAAGTCCAGTTGCGCGAGGCCCAGATCAGCCTTGGCGGTTTCCAGCAGGGCGGTTTCGACGGCGCTGTCGAGTTGCAGCAACGGTTGCCCGGCTTTGACCTTTTGCCCGGATTCGAATTTGAGTTCGGTGACGGTGCCGGCGACTTCCAGGCTCAGCTCGACGCCTTGCAGCGCCTTGAGCGTGCCGACGGTGGGCAAGCGCATCTGCCACGGGCGCTCGGCGGCGGTGGCCACGGCAACGCTGATCGGCGGTTTCGGTTTGGAGAAGCCCTGGATCATTGTGTAGATCGAAAAGGCTTTGTAGCCGCCCAAGACCAGGACGATCAACAAGACAACACCCAACATGATCAGCATGCGGCGACGCAGCATATTTCCATTTCCTTGGATAAATCAGGTGAGACAGGCCCGAACATTACTCCGAGAGCGGCAGGGAATCCAACTGCCGACACAGCAAAAGATCGCAGCCTTCGGCAGCTCCTACAGGGGAATGCATTCCAAGGTAGGAGCTGCCGAAGGCTGCGATCTTTTGCGGTGGGTTCAGGCCATCAGGTGCAAATGGTTGTCCCAGAGCCCCGCCGGCAGTTCCAGCGGCTTGGCCAGCAACTCATCCTGACGGCAATCGTAGTAGCGGCAGCGGCCCTGACCAGACGTCACGACAAAACCGTCCTGCACCGCACCGACGCCCGCGCAATCCGGCAATGGTGCATCGAGGCGCACTTCGCCGCTGTCCAGATCCCAAATAAAGAATCGATTACCCCGCGGCGCGGTCAGCGCGACCAGACGCAACTCGCTGTGCACGGCAACGCTGGCGGTGTAATGCCCCATCGACTGCAACTGATGCTCAGGCACCGGGAACGCCACAAATGGCTGCCCCGGACGCTTGATCGCCAGCAGCTCCGAACGCTCGTGAGAGGCGCCCATAAACTGCTGACCGGCAACGATGGTGCCGTCATTGGCGATACCCAAATGGCGCACGCTGTTCATCTGTTGGGCGAGGGTTTCCTTGCTCAGCAACGTACCGTCGCGTTGCATCAGCACCAGGCTCGGTTCCATGGCGCTGAGGTTCATGTCGACGCGGCTTTCCGCTTCGGTACGAATCCCGCCGTTGGCCACCACCAGCGTCTCGCCGTCAGGCATCCACGACACCTGATGCGGGCCGAGGCCGTGGGTGGAAATCTCGCCGCTGTGCACCAACCGCTCGCCTTCGAACTTGTACACACCGAGCAAACCACGGCCAGGATCGGTCGTGTCGTTTTCGGTGGCGTACAAGTACTCGCCGTCCTTGTGCACCACGGCGTGACCGTAGAAGTGCCGGTTCGGCTGCGAGGTCACTGTCTGCAGCAACGTGCCGTCGCGCAGGTCGATCAGGTAACTCTCGGTGCCCGGACGCCGCGCGACGAACAGCGCAATCGACTGCGTCGGATGATTGATGATGTCGTGGCAACGCTGGCCGACTTCGGTGGCGAACACCCGCGTGCCGTCCAGCCGATAGCCGACGGCGTAATGTTTGCCGTCGGTATCGTCGCGCGCCGACAGCAGCAGCGGGCTCTGATCCTTGCGTTTGAACAGCGTCCAGCCGCCCAGTGTCACTGCTCCCAGCAGCGTACTAGCTAAAGTCAGAGCCTGGCGTCGCAGCATGGCACTTGCCCTCATCAGTCACCGTCGTTGGCGTTAAAGCCCAGTTGGATGCCCAGCGCCTTGGCCAGTTCGCCTTCGTGCAGGCGATGGACGACGTTGAGGCTGTCGTAGATGTCGTTGAGTTGCTGACGACCGGCGTCGTCTTCAAGCATTTCGCCGAGCGAGCGCTGAGTGCTGTCGAACAGTTTCAGCGAGGCAGCGTAAGCAGCGTCGATCTTGTCCGCCAACGGCTTTTGTTCAGCAGGCAACAGACCACGCAGGCCTTTGTTGTCGACGCCTTCCCACACGGTTTTCGCGGCGGTGAGGCTGGCTTCCAGCGCGGTCAACGAAGACTGGCTGCGCCATGCATCGGCCTGGAACGGCTGTGGCACGCCTTTGCTCTGGCGGCCCATTGGCGTGCCGAGTTTTTTCTTCAGGGTGTCCAGCGCGGTGACTTGCACACGCAGCAGATCGGCGATCGCTTCGTGGGAGTCGGCATAGCGCTGGTTAGGGAACTTGGACATCTGCGCGAGCATGCCGTCGGTGTTGTTCCAGCTCTGCAAAATCTCTTCGGCCAGTTGCTTCTGACGCTCGCCGATGGCGATCAGCAGTGGGCAGTATTTGGCTTTTTGTTCATCGTTGGCGACATCAGGCTTGGCGTCGAACAGGATGTATTCGTAAGCCGACAGACCCTGAACAACCACACTTGATTTGGCCAAAGCGGCAGCATCGATTTGTGGCTGAGCGACGACCAGTTGCTCGACCTGACGACCGACCAGATTCTTCTTGTCCGGCCAGAACTGGACTTGCCAGGCGCGGTTGCCTTCAGCCAGCGGCCCGATCAGCAGCGGTTGCAACTCGGCCCAGGCTTTCTGCGCGTGCAGGAAATCGGCGCGGGCGGTCTCCAGGGTTTCTTTGCCTTGGCAGTAGGCGAGGGCGCTGACCGCCAGTTGCTTGTCGGCTTCGACCCAGCGGGTGTAGGTCGGCAGGATCACCGATTTGGCGATGGCCGCCGAGGTGACCGCTTGCGGATCCTGCGGCGAGCAGGCGCCGAGGGCGAGCGCGGCAAGGCTGGTGAACAGTAGCTTGGGACGGAACATGTCGGGCTCCCGATTCTTTTTCAGTGTTTAAAGTGAGTTCAGAAACGCCAGTAGCGCAGCACGCTGCTCGGCATTGAAAGATAAAACCTGTTGCTGCGCCGCCGTCGCTTCGCCGCCGTGCCAGAGCACCGCTTCGAGCAGATTGCGTGCGCGACCGTCATGCAAAAACTGTGTGTGGCCGCTGACCGCTTGCGTCAGGCCAATCCCCCACAACGGCGGCGTGCGCCAGTCGCGGCCGGAGGCCTGGAATTCCGTGCGGTTGTCGGCCAGACCGTCGCCCATGTCATGCAGCAGCAGATCGCTGTACGGGCGAATCACTTGATTGGCCAGTTCAGGTTCGGCGGCGTTGGCGGCGGTGGTGTATTTCGGCGTGTGGCACGAGTCGCAACCGGCCTGGAAAAACAGGTTCTTGCCGGCGATGACCTCTGCCTCGTTAACGCCACGGCGTGCCGGCACAGCGAGGTTGCGGCTATAGAACAGCACCAGACGCAGAATGTTATCGCTGACTTCCGGTTCGCCGTCCGGGCCATTGCCGCTCGGCGCCTGCTTGCAGGCGGTTTGCGCGTCGGTGCAGTCATCGAACGGTCTCAGGCTGGTCGTCAGGCCCATATCACCTGAAAACGCGTGAACATTCTGTTGATTGAGATTCGGCTGCCCGGCTTTCCAGCCAAATCGGCCCATGACGGTTTTTTGCAGTTCGTCATCCCAGACCTGGTTTGGCCGGCCATTGATGCCGTTTTTCGCTTTGGCCTGTGCGGCGGCGTTGGCGAGGATGGCTTCTTCGGGGATCGCTTCGAGCAGGCCGAGGCCGATCATCGGTGGGGCGACGCGTGCGGAAAAACGCGTGTCCGGGTGCATCGGGCCGTAGCCGAGTTGAGTGATCTGCAAGACCGGTTTGCGCAATTCGACTTCGGTGCCGTCCTTGAAACGTACCGGCACTGGCGTGTAATCGACGCGCACCTTGCCTTCCGGGGTGACGTCGGGGATCGCCATGTCCTGAAACTGCCCGCCATACACCGGCTCCGGCACGATGCCGACCTGCTCGATGAGTTTGGCGTAGGCCGGCGTGTCAGGAATCGACAGGCGCACCAGCATCGACACGGCATTCGACGCACCGGGCGTCGGCGGATGTCCGCGACCGTCCTTGATGTGGCAGTTCTGGCAGGCGTTGGTGTTGAACAGCGGGCCGAGGCCATCGCGGGCGGTGGTGGTCGCCGGGGCGATCACCCACGGATTGCGGAAAAAGCTGTTGCCGACGCTGAAATCGACCCGGCGCGACGGCGGCAGATTGGCCGACGGCAGGGAAAACGCGTTCTGATCAGTCTTGCGCACAGTCGCCGCCCCGCCGGATCGCGCTTCACCGGGCTCAGCCTTGGTGAAACGCGGGGCGTCATCGCAGGCACTCAGGCCCAGGGCCATGAACAGTGCGGACAAGCGAAGAGGCAGCGAGGGCATCAGACATCCTGCAGACGAGCGAAAATAAAGGCGCAAAGTCTAACAGGGCGAGGGGGTTTGAATAAGAGGAATTATCGTTTGCTTGATTTGTGGCAGGATTTCACTTGAGACCGAGTGGGGGCCTTCGCGGGCAAGCCTTGCTCCTACAGGATCGCGGAATGCCTTTGTAGGAGCATGACTTGCCAGCGAAGGGGCCACCAGTTGCACTACAAAAAGCAGGGATGAAAAAGGCGACCCGAAGGTCGCCTTTTTTTGAAGCGGACGTTGTAATCAGAACTCGTGATCAGCGTTGTCCGGGTTCAGGTCGCTGATGCCCAGTTTGCCGGCAGCGGCTTCGATCGAACCGGTCTGCTTGACCAAGGAGGCGATGGCGTCGCGAACGATCTGGTTGCCAGCGGTGTTGCCGGCAGCGATCAACTGGTCGTAGTGCTCACCCTTGTTGGCGTGATCAACGATGACCTGCATCTTCGCTTCGGTAGCCGCCAGGTCGGCTTTCAGCGCAGTGTCGGCAGCCGGGTCGGCTTTGACCACCAGCGACGACAGGCTGGCGCCGGTCATCTTGGTGCCGTCAACGCGGGTGTATTCGCCCAGGTAGACGTTACGAATGCCCTTGGCATCGTAGAACTGCGAGTTGTGCGTGTTATCGCTGAAGCAGTCGTGTTCGTCTTCCGGCGAGTTGGCTTCCAGGGAAACCTTCATGCGCTCGCCCGCCAGTTCACCCAGCGACAGGCTGCCCATGCCGAACAACATTTTGCGCAGGCCGCTTTCGCCTGGCTCGGCTTCCAGCGTGGCGCGGTAGTTGTCAGCCACGTTCGGCTTCCAGTTACCGACCATTTCTTCCAGATCGCTGACCAGCAGTTGGGTCACGGCTTTCAGGTAAGCGCGACGACGATCGTTGTGACCGCCAGTGGCGCCAGCGCCTTCGAGGTAGTCGGAAGCAGGACGGTTACCAGCGCCAGGGCCGGTGCCGTTCAAGTCCTGGCCCCACAGCAGGAACTCGATGGCGTGGTAGCCAGTTGCAACGTTGGCTTCGGAACCGCCCAGTTCGTTAAGGCTGGCGAGTTTTTCCGGGGTGATGTCTTTGACATCGACCTTGTCTTCGCCGACCTGGATTTCGGTGTTGGCGATGATGTTGGCGGTCGCGCCCGGGTTACCCAGTGCGTGCTCGTAGGATTTGTCGACGTAGTCGATCAGACCCTCGTCCAGTGGCCAGGCGTTAACCTGACCTTCCCAATCGTCAATGATGGTGTTGCCGAAGCGGAACACTTCGCTCTGCAGGTAAGGAACGCGAGCAGCGATCCAGGCTTCGCGAGCGGCTTTCAGCGTGTCGGCGTTCGGCTTGGCGAGGAAAGCGTCGACGGCGGTTTGCAGGGTTTTCGCAGTAGATTCGGCATCGCTGTAAACGGCGAAGACCATGTCGGCGTAGTGCGCGACCACAGCCTTGGCGGCGGCTTCGTCGACTTTACCGGCAGCGGCAGGAGCAGCCGCAGGTGCGGTGGTGCTGGCGGCTGGAGTCGGCGTGGCCGGTGCGGCGGCCTTGTCTTTACCTTCGCCGCAACCGGCGAGGGAAATAGCGATGGCCAGCAGACTGGCGGTAGCCAGAGGCATACGAATCATGGCGAACATCCTGCTTCGGTGGTTTATGGGACAGGCGCGGGGGTGCGCAAAACTGCGACATAATGCAAATCTTTCGCATTATGTGTAAAGGGTTGTGGCTGGAAATATTTCTTATTTACGCAGGGATTGGCTTAGATCAAAAGATCGCAGCCTGCGGCAGCGCCTACAGGGGAACGCATTGCAAATGTAGGAGCTGCCGCAGGCTGCGATCTTTTGCTTTATAAAATGGCCGCGTTACTGCGCTGCGCCTGTTTGAGGTAAACGCTCAACTCACGCGCCGGCAGCGGCTTGCTGTAGAAGTAACCCTGACCTTCGTGGCAGCCTTCGGAAATGATGTAGCTTTCCTGTTCGGCGGTTTCAACGCCCTCGGCAATCACCTGCATGCCAAGGCTTTTACCCAATTGAATGATCGCGCGAACGATGGTCGCGTCGTCGTCGTCATCGAGCAGATCCTGGACGAAGCTCTTGTCGATCTTGATCTTGTCCAGCGGCAGACTTTTCAGATAACTCAGTGATGAATAACCGGTACCGAAGTCGTCGATGGCGATCAGCGCACCGGAACGGCGCAAGCTCAACAAGTGTTGCGCAGCAGTGCTGATGTCTTCCATCAGGCCGGTTTCGGTGACTTCCAGTTCAAGGCTGCGCGGCGGCAAGCGGTACATCTGCAGCAGGTTGTTGACCACGCGCGGCAACTCGGCGTGGTGCAATTGCACGGTGGACAGGTTCACCGCCATGCGCAGGTCGGCGAAACCCTGATCGTGCCAGTCGCGCAATTGCTTGCAGGCCTGATCCAGTACCCACTCGCCAATCGCGATGATCGTGCCGTTCTGTTCCGCCAGTGGAATAAACAGATCCGGCGGCACCAGGCCGTGTTCCGGATGTTGCCAGCGAATCAGCGCCTCGACGCCGACCACGCGGTGGTCGCGATAGCTGATCTGCGGTTGATAGACGAGGTAGAACTGGTCGCGCAGCAAGGCATCGCGCAGATCTTTCTCCAGCTCGCGGCGACGGCGCATCTCGCTGTCGACGCTGGCGATGTAGAACTGATAACGGTTGCGCGAGCGGGTTTTGGCCAGGGTCATGGTCTGCTCGGCTTTCTGCAACAGCTTCTCGGTGCTGTCGCCATCCTCCGGAAACAGCGTGATGCCGATGGTCGCGCGCAGACGGATTTCCTGATGGTCGAGGGCGAACGCCGCTTCCAGATCATCCAGAATGCTTTGCGCCAGTTCCGCCGCTTCGTAAGGCTGCTCGATGTCGGCCTGCACCAGCGCGAACTGGTCGCCGCCCAAACGGGCGAGGGCGCCGAGGCGGCCGCTGTGGGCGCGCAATCGATCAGCCAGCGCCAGCAGCAGTTGGTCGCCGGTCTGGTAGCTGAATTGTTCGTTGATGCCTTTGAAATCGTCCAGCCCTACGCACAACACCGCGACCCGGCGTTGCAGCTTGCCGGCGTCGACCAGGATTTTGTCCAGTTGCTGCTGCAATTGCTGACGGTTCGGCAAACCCGTGAGGAAGTCGTACTGGGCCATGCGCAGCAGGCTGTTTTCCGCTTCGTGGCGCAGATGGGTGTTGCGTTCGATCGATTCCAGCAATTGGTTAGCGGTGTTGATCCAGAGGCCCAGCTCGTTTTTCTCGTGGCCCTTGAGCTGCGGAATCTTGTGTTCGCTGGGGCGGTCGGGGTTGATCTCGGTGAGGTGCTCGATGATCCGCGACAGCGGTTTGGTCAGCAGCCAGTGATAGACCAGATACAGCACCAGACCCATGGCCAGTGCGCGCAATACGCCGGAGATGAAAATGATCACCGAGCTGACGATAAAACCTTCGCCATAGGTGGCGGTGTCGAGGGTGATGCTCAAGTCGCCGTAATACTCGCTATAAGGCCCGCGCCCCACCAGTTGCGTGGTGAAGGTGCGCTCCTGACCGAGGATCAGGTCGGTCAGCCAACGGCTGTTGGAATGCTGCAAGTCGCGGGATTTCTGCGCGAGCATGGCTTCGTTGGGATGACCGATGGAGGCCTGGCGCACGGCATCGTCCTGGAACAGGCCCTCGATCACCTGCATGCCCATCTCCCGATCAAGGCTGTAAACCGCCTGGGTCGAGGGGTCGCGGAACATGTCGAGGATGCGTTCGGCGTCGCCGGCAACCGCTTGACGTGTTTTATAGGCATCGAAAACGATCTGAGCGCAGCTCAAGACCACGCCGACGATCAATGCCGACAGGAGCACGACCCGGAGCAACTTCACCGACAAGCTGTTCTTGAGTTCCAGCTTCAAAGGGTTATTCCTTAATCCGTGCGGGTAGCGTCAAGTTGCCATGAGTATTGGCAATCCCGTGTTGGCAGTCAAAGGGACAATCAGGCCCCGAATGAATTACCCGTGGCGTTGGCCGAAATGCTGCTCTGTGGCGTCTTCGCCCGATTAGTACTGTGTCGGTTGTATTGGCCCTCAACTTGAGCGTTGTCTGACAATTTTTCCTTTGATTGATGTTAGCCCTCTGCGCCACGGCAGCAAGCGGCGTGAGGCTGCATTTTCTGTGGGAAAAACGCCATTTTCACGTAGGAGCTGCCGAAGGCTGCGATCGATCGTTCCCACGCTCTGCGTGGGAATGCCTCTAGGGACGCTCCGCGTCCAGTGACGCGGAGCGTCCCGGGCTGCATTCCCACGCAGGAGCGTGGGAACGATGGCATAAAAAAACCCGGCCGAAGCCGGGTTTTTTGACTGGCGCGCAGCTTAAGCGGTGAAGGTTTTGCCTTCGAACTGCTCAGCAACGAACTTCCAGTTGACCAGGTTCCAGAACGCTTCGACGTACTTAGGACGAACGTTGCGGTAGTCGATGTAGTAAGCGTGTTCCCAGACGTCGCAGGTCAGCAGCGGGGTGTCGCCGCTGGTCAGCGGGTTGCCGGCGCCGATGGTGCTGGCCAGAGCCAGGGAACCGTCAGCCTTTTTCACCAGCCAGCCCCAGCCGGAACCGAAGGTGCCGATCGAGGTTTTGCTGAACTCTTCTTTGAACTTGTCGAACGAACCGAAGGCTGCGTTGATGGCTTCAGCCAGCGCGCCGGTTGGTTGACCGCCGGCGTTTGGCGCCAGGCAGTTCCAGTAGAAAGTGTGGTTCCAGACCTGAGCGGCGTTGTTGAAGATACCGCCCGAGGAAGTCTTGACGATTTCTTCCAGGGTCTTGCCTTCGAACTCGGTGCCTGGCACCAGGTTGTTCAGGTTCACGACGTAGGTGTTGTGGTGCTTGTCGTGGTGGTATTCCAGGGTTTCCTTGGAAATGTGAGGCTGCAGGGCATCGTGTGCGTAAGGCAGCGGCGGCAATTCGAAAGCCATGATGATTCTCCTAATCAGGTCTGTTGCGGTGAGCGCAAGGCCGATCACGGGCGGCCAGAAATGCACCGGCGAGTTTTTACTCTTTGCGGCGCAGGGGTTGGATCATAGCACCGGGGTTGCGCCATAACCACGCAACAACTGTGTGGGATAGAGGTTCCAGAGCCTTTTGGAATAAATCAGCTGGCGATAATTAATTGCCCGGCCACGGTGAACATCATCAACGCCACCACCAGATCGAGAATTCGCCACGTGCTCGGCCGTGCCAACCACGGTGCCAGCCACGCCGCGCCGAGTGCCAAGGTGAAAAACCACAACAGCGAAGCACTCGCAGCACCGACCACATAAGCGCCTGGCACCGATTGCTGCGCTCCCAGCGAACCGATCAGTAAAACCGTATCCAGATAAACGTGCGGGTTGAGCAACGTCACCGCCAACGCGCTGAGCATCACCGCACGCAGCGAACGCACGGTCTGATTCTCGCCCTGATTCAGGCTCTGTTTCGAGCACGCCCGGCGCAGCGCCTGGCTGCCGTACCAGATCAGAAACGTCGCGCCGCCCCAGCGAGCGATCGCCAGCAGCGTCGGGTTCTGCGCCAGAATCGTCGCCAGCCCGAACACGCCGGCGGCGACCAGCAGCGCATCGCACACCACGCACAATGCCGCCACTGGCAAGTGATGCTCGCGCCGCAGGCTCTGCGCCAATACAAACGCGTTTTGCGTGCCGATCGCCATGATCAGCCCGAACGCCACCAGCAGGCCGTTCACATAGCTTTGCCACATAACAATTACTCCGCGTTGGCTGCCAGATCGCGCAGGACCTGCATCGCGCGTTCGGCGTCGGCCTGACCGACAAACAAATGATCGTGGTAGTAGCCGGCAATCACATTGCAACTGATTCCGGCCTTGCCCAATGCCGTGGCGAACGCGGCGGTGAGGCCGACGGCTTGCAGCGCTGAATGCACGTTGAGGGTGATCCACGCGGCGACGTAGTCGAAGCTGAAACCAGCCTGTTCAGCGTGGGAACGTTCGAGAATCACCGTCAGACCTTCCTGCTCGCGGAAGCTGCCGACGGTCTCCAGACCTTCCGGCAATTTGTTGTCGCGCAGGGTGCAGAACACGTATTCGCCGGCGTTGAGTTGCGGGCTCATGCTGCGCAACAAGGTTGAGAGGGAGGTTTCGCCAGCCATTGCAGTGTTCCTTGATAAAGAGTGCTTGCTGGCTATTCTCCGGCCGAAACCTGTATAAGAAAAACCAATAGTGCTGATCGCTCATTAGGAAAACTGATGTTCGACTACAAATTGCTGTCTGCTCTGGCCGCTGTGGTCGAGCAAGCCGGATTCGAACGCGCCGCGCAGATTCTCGGGTTGTCGCAATCGGCGATCTCGCAACGAATCAAACTGCTGGAGGCGCGGGTAGGCCAACCCGTGCTGGTGCGCGGCACGCCGCCGTCGCCCACGGAAATCGGCCGGCGTTTGCTCAACCATGTGCAGCAAGTGCGTTTGCTTGAGCGCGACCTGCAAACCCTCGTCCCGGCCTTGGACGAAGAGGGTTTGCCGGAGCGCCTGCGCATTGCGCTGAACGCCGACAGCCTCGCCACTTGGTGGGCGCAGGCAGTCGGCGATTTCTGCGCCGAGCAACATTTATTGCTGGATCTGATCGTCGAAGACCAGACCGTCGGCCTCAAACGCATGCGTGCCGGTGAAGTGGCCGCGTGCTTGTGCGCCAGCGAACGGCCGGTGGCGGGTGCGCGTAGCGTGTTGCTCGGCGCGATGCGTTATCGCGCGCTGGCCAGCCCGGCGTTTATCGAGCGGCATTTCCCCAATGGCGTGCGCGCCGAGCAACTGCCGCGCACCCCGGCGCTGGTGTTCGGCCCGGACGATTTTCTTCAGCATCGCTATTTGGCGTCGCTGGGTGTCGACGGCGGATTCGAGCACCATTTGTGTCCGTCTTCGGAAGGTTTTATCCGTCTGACCGAAGCCGGATTGGGTTGGGGACTGGTGCCGGAGCTGCAAGTGCGCGAGCAACTGCAACGCGGCGAATTGCGCGAACTGTTGCCAGATAAACCGATCGACGTGCCGCTGTACTGGCATCATTGGCGCAATGGCGGTCAGTTGCTCGGCTTGCTGACCGAGCAATTGGTGCGCGCTTCAGCACAATGGCTAGTGCCTTGGAAACAGCTGTAAGCGTCAAGCTGCAAGCGGCAAGTTGTAGGCTTACGCACCGTTTTTACTTGTAGCTCGAAGCTTGACGCTCGCAGCTGCTTTTCTGTTGGAGTTGTGCATGAAAATTCTGGTCACCGGCGCAAGCGGCTTCATTGGCGGACGCTTTGCGCGTTTCGCTCTGGAGCAGGGCCTGGGCGTGCGGGTCAACGGGCGCCGGGCCGAAAGCGTCGAGCATCTGGTACGCCGTGGCGCCGAGTTTGTGCCTGGCGATCTGAGCGATGCCGAGCTGGCGCGCGAACTCTGCAGCGATGTCGAAGCCGTGGTGCACTGCGCCGGGGCCGTCGGGCTGTGGGGGCGCTATCAGGACTTTCATCAGGGCAACGTGCAGGTCACAGAAAACATCGTCGAAGCCTGCCTGAAGCAGCGCGTCCGGCGGCTGGTGCACCTGTCGTCGCCGTCGATCTATTTCGACGGCCGCGACCACCTCAACCTGACCGAAGAGCAAGTGCCCAAGCGCTTCAAACATCACTACGCGGCGACTAAATATCTGGCCGAACAAAAGGTTTTCGGCGCCCAGGAGTTCGGTCTGGAAACCATCGCTCTGCGCCCGCGTTTCGTCACCGGCGCCGGCGACATGAGCATCTTTCCGCGTCTGCTGAACATGCAGCGCAAGGGCCGTCTGGCGATCATCGGCAACGGCCTGAATAAAGTCGATTTCACCAGTGTGCAGAACCTCAACGAAGCGATGCTCAGTAGTCTGCTCGCTGCCGGTTCGGCGCTGGGCAAGGCCTACAACATCAGCAACGGTGCGCCGGTGCCGTTGTGGGATGTGGTCAATTACGTGATGCGCAAGATGGAAGTCCCACAGGTCACCAAGTACCGTTCCTACGGGCTGGCCTACAGCGTCGCGGCGCTGAATGAAGGTGCGTGCAAACTCTGGCCGGGGCGTCCGGAGCCGACGCTGTCGCGGTTGGGCATGCAAGTGATGAAGAAAAATTTCACCCTCGACATCAGCCGCGCGCGGCATTATCTGGACTACGATCCGCAAGTCAGCCTGTGGACGGCGCTCGATGAGTTCTGCGGCTGGTGGAAAGCCCAGGACATTCGTTGAGTTCACTTGGTCGGCCAGCACTGAACCGCGCCCTCGGTCGAGGGTCAATGCCTGCGGCTGAGCGGGTTATACTTCGCAGCATTTAGCCATCACCGCGTTTTACAAAGGTTGCCTCAATGTCCATGCGTAATGATGCCCACGACGATTTCGATGATGTGCCGAGCCTGCGCGCCGACACCTTCGACGACGATGACATTCCGACCACCGCCCGCACCACCGTGCATTCGCGCACAGCGCCAGTGGTCAAGGTCAAAGCCGCCAGCACCGGGCCGCTCTGGGCTTTGGTCGGCGCGTTGTTTTTTGCTTTCATCGGCCTGGCCTGGTGGAGCTTTCAGCAGATTTCCTTGATGGAGCAGCAACTGGTCGCGACTCAGGAAAGCTTCGCGCGGATCAGTGAAGAAGCGGCGGGGCGCTTGCAGGATATTTCCGGCAAAGTCGTCGCCAGCCAGAGCAACGTCACCAGCGACAGCGAAGCCTTGAAGTTGCAGATCAAGCAACTCGAAGAAAAGCTGCTCGATCAGAACAAACAGCAGCAAGGCGTCGCGGGGCAGGCCAGTGATCTGGACAAGCGTCTGGCGCAGATGACCGCGCAGACCACCGAACAGCAGACCGCCAATACCCAGTTGCAGGCGCAGGTCAAAGCCTTGAGCGCAGAACTGGCGACGCTGAAAAGCACCCCGGCGGACACCGGCAAGGTCGATACGCAGTTGAAGGCTTTCGATGCGCAGTTCAAGAGCCTCAGCGCTGATATTGCGGCGTTGAAGAAGCAAGGCAATCCGAGCGCGGCCATCGAACGTCTGGAACAGGACATCGTTGTGCTGAAGAGCGAGCAGGACAATCGCCCGGCAGCGCCACAGGGCGGCGGCAACACCGCCGAGTTCGACGCATTCCGTGGGCAGATGACGCGCACCATCAACACCTTGCAGGCACAGATCCAGAACTTGCAGCAGCAGATCAATTCCCGGCCATAAACGCCGATCCCTCGTCGAGTGGGCTTTTGTGGTGAGGGGATTTATCCCCGATGGGTTGCGAAGCAGCCCCAAAGCCTGAGAACTCGGTGTCACTTTAGAAATGCAGGGGAGCGCTTCGCACTCCAACGGGGCGGTGCGACGTTTCGCTAAATCCCCTCGCCACAGGAGATCGTTGAGCCACAGGGCTTTGCAATCCCCTGCATCATTCTGAATATCCATACATCCGCGCAACCCGTCTACGCTCTTGAAACACCAACAAGAACGAGGGATGCGTCATGGGGTTTGTGCAAAAATTCGCCTGGCTCTGTTTGCTGGTATTGGCCGGGTTCGGTCAGGCCAGCGCCGCGACCGCCGCAAAAGATGACAGCCAGGCGGCCATCGCCCTGCTGGAAAAAGCGCTGGCTTACTACCACGACAACGGCGACAAGGCCTTCGCGGCCTTCAGTCGTCAGGGCGAGTTTGTCGACAAGGATCGCTACGTGTTTGTGGTCGACACCAAAGGCGTAATGCTCGCCAGCGGTGGGCCGTCGTCAGCGCTGATTGGCCGTGATGTCAGCGAAGTGCTCGGGCCGGATTTGCAGAAAGCTTTCAAACAGGCGTTGCTGGTGCCGGAAGGCAATGGCATTCAGCAGGCGGAGTACCGCTGGCAGAATTGGTCTGACGGCAAAGTCGAGCGCAAGCACGTGTTTTACCAGCGCATCGGTCAGCGGATTCTCGCGGTCGGTTACTACATGCCTCGCGCCTCCGCTGAACAAGCCAAAGCCCTGCTGGATAAAGCTGCGACGGATCTGAGCAAAGACGAGAAGGGCACGCTGACGGCGATCAACTCGCTCAAGGGCGGGTATTTGCAGGATGACCTGTATGTCTTCGTGGTCGATTTGAATACCCAGCGCTACGTTGCCCACGGCACCAATCTGCGACTGATCAATACCGACTTCGGCAAGGTCAAGGATCCGGAGGGCAAACCGGTGGGCGAGCCGATTCTGGCGCTGATCGGCAAGCAGGATGACGGCGAGTATGAGTACCGCTGGAAAAACCCGGTGACCGGCAAGATCGAAGATAAGCATGCCTACCTGAAAAAGGTCGGGCATTTCCTCGTCGCGGTCGGTTACTACAGCCCTTGAATCTCAGCGCGATCGTTCCCACGCTCCGCGTGGGAATGCCTCAACGAGCGCTCTGCGTTCGGCTCTGGATGGGACGCGGAGCGTCCCAGGCTGCATTCCCACGCAGAGCATGGGAACGATCGTGTGAAAAGGTTATTTTGCGCCGTGCTCACGCCCGCGCAGCAGGTTGTTCGGCATGGCAATCGCCGCCGCCAGCCCGAGCAACGACACCGCCGCACTCACCCACAACAAATGCCGGAACGTCACCAGCAACTCCGCGCGCAAGGCATTCTGCGCATCCCCCGGTGCCGCGTTGAGACCGTCCAGCAAGACATTCCCGGAGTGCCCCTCACTCATCAGCGAACTGCTCGCCAAATGCGCGAAACTGGAATCCTGCAACAACGCCAACAGCAGCGCCGACATCAACGCCACTCCTACCGCGCCGCCCAGCGAGCGGAACAGGTTGGTGGTGCTGGTGGCCACGCCGATGTCGCGTTGTTCCACCGAGTTCTGCGTGCCGACCAGCGAGGTCGGGAACTGCATGCCGCTGGCGATTCCGCAGAGCAACATGAACAATCCACTGATCAATGTGGCTTCCGGCGGACTGACCGCCATGCCCAGCACGGCAATCGGCATCAGAATCGCGCCGGTCAGAATTTGCGGTTTATAGCGCCCGGTCACCGAAGTGCGGCGACCGGCGAAGTACGCACCGATCGGCAGGCCCATCGCCAGCGGCAGCAAGTGCAACGCCGCACTGTCCGCGCCGGCGCCGGTGACGCTTTGAAAGCGCAACGGCATCAGCACGATCAAGGAAATCGCCTGGAAACTGGTGAAGAAAATCGTGCACCAGCACAGCAGCGCATTACGGTTGGCAAACAGGTGCATCGGCAGCAACGGCTCTCGTGCCCGACGTTCGTGCCAGACGAAAATCGCCAGCACCACTACCGCGCAGGCAAACAACCCGAGCACTTCAGCGCTGCGCCACGCATGACCCTGACCCACCTGAGTGATGCCCAACAGCAGCGCGGTCAGGCCGATGATCATCAGCACGGTGCCGACATAATCGATGATCGGTTTGCGTTGCGGAATCGGCAGCCCGCGCAAGTTGCGGTGCGCGACCCAGTAAGCGCCAAGTCCCAACGGCAGGTTGATCAGAAACACCCAACGCCATGACAGGTATTCGGTCATGTAGCCGCCAAGCACCGGCCCGGCAACGCTGGCCACCGCGTACATGCTGCTGAAATACCCCTGATAACGTCCGCGTTCGCGCGGCGGGACGATGTCGCCGATGATCGCCTGGCTCACCGAAATCATCCCGCCGGCGCCGATGCCCTGGAGGATTCGCGCCAGCACCAGTTGTTCCATGCTTTGCGCCATGCCGCAGAACAGCGAGGCCAGGGTGAACATGCCCATACCGAACAGCATCAGCTTGCGTCGCCCGTACAGATCGCCGAGCTTGCCGTAGATCGGCACCGCCACAGTCATCGCCACCATGTACCCGGAAATCACCCAGGCCAGCAGGCTGACGTCTTTGAATTGGGCGGAGATGGCCGGCATCGACACGGCGACGATGGTCTGATCCAGCGCACCGAGAAAGATCGCCATCATCAGCGCCACCAGCACGCTGCGAATGGCCGGTTTGGGCGTTTCGGGGTGATTGAGATTGGTCACGGGCAAAACCTGCGGGCAGTGAGAGTCCCGCAGTTCGTCAGGCGAGCGGGTATGCTCGCCAGTGTAAGTCGGTAGCAGGCTATTCGATAGCCTCATAAGGAAGTCCGACGTAATTTTCTGCAATAGTTTTTCGGCCCGCTTCTGAACTGACAAAGTAGTCCAGTTCGGAGGCACTGATGCGCTGACTGAACGCATCGTGATCATCAAAACGGTGCAACATCGAAGTCATCCACCAGGAAAACCGCTCGGCTTTCCACACGCGGCGCAGGCAGATCTCCGAGTATTTCTCCAGCAGGTCGTTACGCCCCTCGCGGTAAACCTTCAGCAGAATATTGAACAGCGTGCTGACATCGCTTGCCGCCAGATTCAGACCTTTGGCGCCGGTGGGCGGGACGATGTGCGCGGCGTCGCCGACCAGAAACATCCGCCCGTATTGCATTGGTTCAACGACAAAACTGCGCAGCGGCGCGATGCTTTTTTCGATCGAAGGGCCGGTGACCAGTTTTTCGGCCAGTGCAACTGGCAGGCGGTTTTTCAGTTCATCCCAGAAGCGCTGGTCGCTCCAGTCCGCGACGTTTTCTTCCGTCGGCACCTGCAAGTAGTACCGCGTGCGCGTCGCCGAACGCATGCTGCACAAGGCGAAACCGCGTTCGTGGCGGGCGTAGACCAACTCGTCATGCACCGGCGGCGTGTCGGCGAGAATGCCCAGCCAGCCAAACGGATAAACCCGTTCGAACACCTTCAGACAATCCTCAGGAATCGACTGCCGAGCCACCCCATGGAAGCCATCGCAGCCGGCGATGTAATCGCAATCGACGCGCCAGGTTTCTCCGTCCTTTTCGAAGGTGACAAAAGCTTCGTCGCTTTTCATGCCGTGGGGAACGACATTGCTCGCAGAATAAATCGTCTGCGCGCCAGCCTCCCGACGAGCGGCCATCAGGTCGCGAGTGACTTCGGTCTGGCCGTAGATCATCACGGTCTTGCCGCCGGTCAACGCGTGCAGATCGATGTGCACCTGACGCCCGTCGAGCGCCAGTTCGAAGCCGCCGTGAACCAGTCCTTCAGCGTCCATGCGCTGACTCACCCCAGCCTGACGCAACAGCTCTACCATGCCTTGTTCAAGCACGCCGGCGCGGATGCGGCCGAGCACATAATCGGGTGTCTGGCGTTCGAGGATGAGGGTGTCGATGCCGGCGTTGTGCAGCAACTGGCCGAGGAGCAAACCGGACGGGCCGGCGCCGATGATGGCAACTTGGGTTTTCAGCGTTTTCATTGTTTTTATGACTCGCAAGCTTCGCGCGACAATCGCCGCTGATTTATTTTTATGGATCGAGTGCTTGCATTTTTCCCTTGCGGGTCTGTCAATTGAAGGTGAAAACTGAGCCGATACCTGTACATTCTGCCAATCGGTGCGATTATCGCCCGCAAACCTCGAGGCCTGGATTGAAGTGATGAACAAGCCTGACCTGCCTTCGATTCCAGTGTTCAAGCTCTATGGTGAAAGCCTGGATTGGCCGACCCCTGACTTGCTGCACTGTGAAACCATTTCCTCCCGCAGCCGCGAACATCAATGGGAAATCAAACCCCACCGCCACGCCGATTTGTGCCAGTTGCTCTTCGTTTTCAAAGGTCAGGCAGAGCTTGAAATCGAAGGCCATCGCACGCAGTTGCAGACCCCGGCAATCCAGGTTCTGCCGCCGTTATCGGTGCATGGCTTTCGTTTTTCCGAGGACGTTGAAGGCTTTATCGTCACCCTCGCCACACCGCTGATCAACCATTTGCAGGCGCAACTGGGCGACTCGGTGCACGCATTGGCGCAGACCGAGAATTATCCGGCGGGCAAGGACGGCGACTACCTCAACAGTTTATTCACCGCGTTGCAGGCCGAGTACAACGGCCATCAACCGGCGCGGGAAATGCTCATGCATTCGCTGGTCAGCGTGATCATGGTCTGGGTCAGTCGCCAGGCAATCGTGAGGCATAACGCGAGTCAACGGCCGCAGCGTCAACGCGAATACCTGAACGGGTTTATTCAGTTGGTGGAAGAGACTTACCGTCAGCACGTGAAGGTCGAGGATCTGGCGCATCGGCTGGGGATTTCGGTGTCGCACCTTAATGGCACGTGCCGTGAATTGGCGGGGCAACCGGCGTTGCAGATCATGCACGAGCGTCAGTTGCTGGAAGCCAAGCGCTTGCTGACGTACACCAGCATGACCATTTATGAGATGTCGGAGTTGTTGGGGTTCTCCGATCCGACCAACTTCACGCGCCTGTTCCGGCGCCGGGTGGGGATATCGCCAAAGGCCTTCCGCGATCGCTTGAAGACCGAGCAGTAAACCGAAATCACCACAACCCCCTGTGGGAGCGGGCTTGCTCGCGAAGGCGTTCTGTCAGCCGACATCATTGTTGAATGACACACCGCTTTCGCGAGCAAGCCCGCTCCCACAGGTTTTGTGTCAGCCGCAAGGTCAGCGCAAGGCGTTCAGCGACGCATTGTGCGGAATGCAGCGCTCGAAATTGCAGCTCGTGTATTCACGCGGCAGCTGTCGCAACTGCTCGACCCGCCAGGCCGCGGTGCCGTACAGCGCCAGCGTGGCAGCGCAGGTAATGAAAATCGCGGCGTACCTTCTTGTTTTGATGTTCATGGCGTTCACCTCTGAACGAAATACCCTGCGGTATTACTTTCAGCATAGGTCAGCGCCGGGGAGTTGCCAGCCAGTGCGCTCGTGGTTGTAACCCGCCATTCAGCACACTGATAAACCCTTGTAGGAGCAGAGCTTGCTCGCGAAAGCGGTGCGTCATTCAAAACATATGGGACTGATACACCGCTTTCGCGAGCAAGCTCTGCTCCTACAAGGGGCGGGGTGGTTTACAAATCAGCATCCCATTGCGGGTTTTCGGGGAATCTGAGCACCAGAAAATCCAGCATGCTGCGCAGCGCCGCCGGCATGTGTTTGCGTGAGGCGTACACCGCGTAGATGTTCATCTGGCGTGGTTCGGCGTGGGGCAGCAGGCGTACCAGTTCGCCGCTGTGAACATGCACGCCGGCCTGATACGTCGGCAGCATCGCCACCCCGGCGCCGGCCAGCGTTGCGCGCAATAATGTGCTGGCCTCGTTGGCGCTGATATTGCCCTGCACCGGCACCGACACCGGTTCGCCATCCTCTTCGAAATGCCACAGGCTCTTGCCGAAATACGAGTGCGTCAGGCAGTTGTGGCGGCTCAGGTCTTCCACCCGTAAAGGCATCGGCTGTTCTTGCAGATAAGCCGGCGCCGCGCACACCACCGAACGGCACACAGTCAGGCGTCGAGCGATCAGGTTGGGATCGAGATCGTTGCTGGTGCGAATCGCCAGGTCGATGCGTTCGTCCACCAGGTTCACCGTGCGATCAAGCATCTGCAAATCGATGCTCACCCCCGGATAACGTTTGACGTACGCGGCCATCGCATCGGCCAATTGCGCCTGACCGAACGAGGTGCTGACGCTGATCCGCAGCAATCCGCGCGGCGCGTCATGGGGTTCGCTGACGGCGGCCTGCATGTCGCTCGACAACTCAATCATCTGTCGACAACGCGGGAGGATTTCACTGCCGGCCGCGGTTAGGCTCAACTTGCGCGTGGTGCGGTGCATCAGGCGCGCGCCGACCCAATCTTCGAGCTCCGCCAGGTAGCGTGAAACCACCGGCCGCGAGAGATCCAGATGATCCGCAGCGGCCGACTGGCTACCGAGATCCACCACCGTGACGAACACCCGCATTGCCTGGAGACGATCCATGATTTGCCCGCTTTCAGAAACAAACTATGTCCCAGCATCGCATTTTTTGTACTGAGTCTGGCAACTAAGCTCTGTTCCATCGCCAAGCAAGGCATTCGAACACCGGAGCAACAGATGATCGGCTTCACCACCCTCATACGCGTTCTACTCGCCACCGCCTCGCTGGGTTTCGCTGCGCATGCCGCGGCTGCCAATTTGATGCTGGATGTGTACAACCCCGGCGCCAATGCGATTTTCCCGGTGACCTCGGTGCTGGTCAGCGGCGAGAAAGACGCGATCCTCGTCGACGCACAGTTCGGCAAATCCCAGGCCGAGCAAGTGGTAGAAAAGATCCGCGCCAGCGGCAAACAACTGACCACCATTTACATCAGCCACGGCGACCCGGATTACTACTTCGGCCTCGATACGCTGACCAAAGCGTTCCCGAATGCCAAGGTGCTGGCCTCGCAACCGACCGTCGATCACATCAAGCAAACCATCGCCGGCAAACTCGCGTTCTGGGGCCCGAAAATGGGCGCCGATGTGCCAGCGAAAACCATCGTGCCGGGTGTGCTCAAGGGCGACAGCCTGATGCTTGAAGGGCAGAAATTGCAGGTGGTCGGGCTCGACGGCAACCAACCGGATCGCAGTTTCGTGTGGATTCCGTCGCTCAAGGCTGTGGTCGGTGGCGTCGTGGTGGCCGAGAACATTCATGTGTGGATGGCTGATACGCAGACCGCGCAATCTCATGCGGATTGGCTGGAAACGCTGCATTCGATTGAAACGCTGAAGCCGACAACCGTGGTGCCGGGTCACTATCTGGGGGAAAGCAGCCGCTCGCTGGCCAGCGTGAAATTTACTGCGGACTACATTAAAGCTTTCGACGAAGAAACGGCGAAGGCCAAGGATGCTGCTGCGCTGATCGCCGCGATGAAAAAACGCTACCCGACGCTGGGCGAAGAGAGCTCGCTGGAGCTGAGCGCGAAAGTCGCGAAGGGCGAGATGAAGTGGTAACCCGCTCCATCTGAATACTGAGGTCTCAAGGATTTAGCACTGCTTTTTGTGGCGAGGGGATTTAGCGAAACGTCGCACCGCCCCGTTGGAGTGCGAAGCGCTCCCCAGCATTTTTTCAGTTACACCGAGTTGTCAGGATTTACGACTGCTGCGCAGCCGAGCGGGGATAAATCCCCTCGCCACAAAAAACCTCACCACAGTAAGCCCTCCACACAAGGGAAGGTTGTTAAAGCAGAATTTGAAACGCAATTTTCAATGCACATACACTCAAGCCAACTGGAGAACGTCATGAGCAAGATCGCAATCATTGGTGCCACCGGCCGTGCCGGTAGCCAACTGCTGGAAGAAGCCCTGCGTCGCGGTCATAGCGTCACCGCCATCGCCCGCGATACGTCGAAGATCGGCGCGCGCGCCGGTGTCGTCAGCAAGAATGTCGATGTGCTGGATTCGGCGGCGCTGCAAGACGCCGTGGCCGGCAACGATGTGGTGATCACCGCCGCACATTTCGCCACGGTGCCGGCATCGGCGATTGTCGGGCCGGTGAAGCAGGCGGGGGTGAAGCGGCTGTTGGTGGTCGGCGGTGCCGGTTCGCTGTTGCTGCCGGACGATACACGCGTGGTCGACAGCGCGGGTTTCCCGGCCGAGTACAAGGCCGAGGCCAGTGCGGGGGCGGCGTTTTTGGATGCGCTGCGTCAGGAGAAGGAACTGGACTGGACTTTCCTCTCCCCGTCGGCGGAGTTTGTGGAAGGTGAGCGCACGGGCAAATTTCGCGTCGGTCAGGATCACTTGCTGGTGAGCGCCGAGGGCCGTAGCTGGATCACCTTTGCCGACTATGCGATTGCACTGATCGACGAAGTAGAAACACCGAAGCATTCACGTAAGCGCTTTACTGTTGGTTATTGATATACGGCTTTACCCTCACCCCAGCCCTCTCCCGAAGGGAGAGGGGGCCGACCGAGGTGTCTGGCGTTGTACATCGACCTGAAAAATCCAGTCGATTATGGATTCAAAGCCAATCGTTCAGGTCGCTGAACTTCCTCAATATCCCCCGGTCAGTCCCCTCTCCCTCTGGGAGAGGGCTAGGGTGAGGGAAAACAGCCTCACCGCAAATGCGCCTGCTCAACCAACCAGATCATCAGTTCTTCGAGCGGTGGCGACGGTTCGGTTCCTGGCGGCAACACCACGTAATACGCCAACCCCGTTTTCACCTTCAATTCAAACGGCATCACCAGCCGTCCCGCGCGCAAGTCATCGCCGATCAACGACCAATCCCCGATCGCCACCCCCGTGCCATGCGACGCCATCGACATCGCCTGATCAAGCGTTTCGAAATGCTGGCCGCTGCTGACGTTGTTCAAATTCAGTTGCGCGGCGTTCAGCCATACCGACCAATCCTGAATATCGTGCGTCGGGTGCAGTAGCAGATGTTGTTGCAGATCGGCCGGCGCATTTAGTGCCGGTGAACCCTTGAGCAGCAGCGGCGAACACACCGGCGTCAGTTGCTCATCGAACAGGTGCAGAGCGCCCGGCGAGTTATCCGGTGGCGGCCCGTAGATCACCGCCGCATCAAATTGCTCACGCTGAAAATCCACCCCGTGCTGCAACGACGCGGTGAGTTTCACCGGCACATCCGGGCGTTCTTTCTGCCATTGCAGCAAGCGCGGCAGCAGCCAGCGCATCACGCAACTCGGCGCCTTGAGTTGCAGGGTTTCACGCTGCAGACCGATCTGCTCGGTGGCTTCGCTGATCAGGCCGAAGACTTTTTCCACACGCGGTAGCCATTCGCGTCCCTCGGCGGTCAGCGCCAAACCTCGGGCCAGACGGATGAACAGCGGATAACCGAGATGCTCTTCCAGCCCGGCGATCTGCCGGCTCACCGCGCCTTGGGTGATGTGCAACTGCTCGGCGGCGCGGGTGAAATTGCAGCACTGCGCGGTGATCAAAAACGTGTGCAGGGCGGGCAGGGGAGGCATGCGTTTCATGTGGATCCAAGGTATGACGTGAGGACATGGCTAGTATGACTTTTAATCGATTGTTGCGGCTACCTGCCGACCGTTCAATGAAGCCATTCCACGGATCATTGTGGGAGCGGGCTTGCTCGCGAAGGCGTCCTGTCAGCCGACATCAGCGTTGAATGACACACCTCTTTCGCGAGCAAGCCCGCTCCCACATGGGTTCGGTGTTTCAATCGAACAAGAAGGGCAATCGACATGGCGACGTGTGGCGAAGTACTGGTCAAGTTACTCGAAGGTTATGGGGTCGAGCAGGTGTTCGGCATTCCCGGGGTGCACACCGTGGAGCTGTATCGCGGGCTGGCGCGTTCGAGCATTCGTCACGTCACCCCTCGCCATGAGCAGGGCGCCGGTTTCATGGCTGACGGCTACGCGCGCACCGCTGGCAAACCGGGTGTGTGCTTTATCATCACCGGCCCGGGCATGACTAACATCACCACCGCCATGGGCCAGGCCTACGCCGATTCGATCCCGATGCTGGTGATTTCCAGCGTGCAATCGCGCAGCCAATTGGGCGGCGGGCGCGGCAAGCTGCATGAGCTGCCGAACCAGAGTGCATTGGTCTCGGGAGTTGCGGCGTTCTCGCACACGTTGATGTCCGCCGCTGAATTGCCGGTGGTGCTGGCACGTGCATTTGCCTTGTTCCAGGCCGGTCGTCCGCGTCCGGTACACATCGAAATTCCGTTGGACGTGCTGGTCGAAAACGCCGATGACTTGCTCGCCAGTGTGCCGGTCAATATCGACCGCGCCGGTGCTGCGCCAAGTGCAGTCAAGCGCATGAGCGAATTGCTCGCCGGTGCCAAACGTCCGCTGATTCTCGCCGGTGGTGGGGCCATCGACGCCGCGCCGGAACTGACCAAACTTGCCGAGTTGCTCGACGCTCCAGTGGCGCTGACCATCAACGCCAAAGGCATGCTGCCGGGCAACCATCCGCTGCTGATCGGTTCGACCCAGACGCTGGTCGCCACCCGCGCGCTGGTCGCCGATGCCGATGTGGTATTGGCCATCGGCACCGAACTCGCCGAGACCGATTACGACGTGACCTTCGCAGGCGGTTTCGAGATTCCCGGCAAACTGCTGCGCATCGATATCGACGCCGACCAGACCGTGCGCAACTACTCGCCGCACCTGGCGCTGGTGGCCGACGCACGCAACGCCGCGCAAGCGTTATTGAACTCGCTGTCGCAGGAAAAACTCGACGAGCGCAGCAGCGACTGGGGTCAGGCCCGCGCCGGCAAACTGCGCGCCGAACTGGCCGCGAGCTGGGATGCGCCGACCCTCGCGCAAACCCGTTTCCTCGACACCGTGCTCGATGAATTGCCGAACGCGGTGTTCGTCGGCGACTCGACGCAACCGGTGTACACCGGCAACTTGACGTTCAACCCCGATCACCCGCGCCGCTGGTTCAACGCCTCGACCGGTTACGGCACTCTTGGCTACGCCTTGCCGGCCGCGATTGGTGCGTGGCTCGGCGGCCAACTCGACAAAGGTGCGCGCCCTCCCGTGGTGTGCCTGATCGGCGACGGCGGGCTGCAATTCACCCTGCCGGAACTGGCCAGCGCGGTCGAAGCGCGGGTGCCGGTGATCGTCCTGTTGTGGAATAACCAGGGCTACGAAGAGATCAAGAAATACATGGTCAACCGCGCCATCGAGCCGGTCGGCGTGGACATCTACACCCCGGATTTTGTCGCGGTGGCCAAGGGCCTCGGCTGCGCGGCTGAAGCCATCAGCAGCATCGAACAACTGCGCAGCGCGTTGCGTTGTGCAAGCGATCGTCAGGGCCCGACCCTGATTGAAATCGACCAGAGCCAATGGATGAAGGCGGTGGCGCAATGATCAGTTTCCCAACCACACTCTATGGCCTCTACATCAACGGCCAATGGTCGGCGGGTGGCGAACATCTGCGCGTGATCAACCCGGCCACCGAAGCGCTGCTGACCACGGTCAATGGCGGTGACGAGCACGCGGTCGATCAAGCCGTCGCCGCTGCCAGCGAAGCGTTCAAGAGCTGGTCGCAAACCACTGGCGTCGAGCGCGGTGCGATCCTGCGCAACATCGCCAACGGCGTGCGCAATGGTCGCGAGCATTTGATGAAGTTGCAATCGAGCAACAACGGCAAACCGCAATTCGAAGCGGCCATCGACGTCGATGACGTGATCGCCACGTTCGAGTATTACGCCGAACTCGCTGAAGGCCTCGACGCGAAGCAGGACAGCAACGTGCCGCTGCCGAGCGATGATTTCAGCGCACGTTTGCGCCGCGAACCGTGCGGCGTGGTCGGGCTGATCGTGCCGTGGAATTTCCCGATGGTCACCACGGCATGGAAGCTTGCACCGGCGTTGGCGGCGGGTTGCTGCGTGGTGCTCAAGCCGTCGGAAGTGACGCCGCTGCCGGAGCTGGAACTGGCGGCGATCATTGCTGAATCGGGACTGCCGAACGGCGTGTTCAACCTGGTTTGCGGGACTGGATTGGCGGTCGGTGCGCCGTTGTCGGCAGATCCGCGTATCGCCAAGATTTCCTTTACCGGCAGCAACGCGGTCGGCGTGCAGGTCATGCAACGCGCGGCGGAAACGGTGAAGGGCGTCAGCCTGGAATTGGGCGGCAAATCTTCGCTGCTGGTGTTGGCGGATGCTGATCTCGATCTGGCGGTTGAGCTGGCCTGTGGCGGCGCGTTTTTCAATGCCGGGCAGATGTGTTCGGCCACCAGTCGTGTGTTGGTGGCTGAGGAGTTGGAAGAGGAATTTCTCGCTCGTTTGCATAAGCGTGCGCAGGCGATTCGTGTGGCGGATCCATTTGATCCTGAGGTGGAAATGGGCGCGCTGGTCAATCAGGCGCAGTACCAGCGCGTGCTCGGGCACATCGATCGTGGGCTGAGCGCGGGTGCGCGATTGGTCTGCGGCGGTAATCGTCCGGCGGATCTGCCGCGTGGTTATTTCTTGCAGCCGACGGTGTTTACCGACGTGCCGCTGGACAGCGCATTGTGGTGTGAAGAGATTTTCGGGCCGGTGCTGTGTGTGCGCAGTTTCAGCAGTGAGGTCGAGGCGATTGCGCTGGCCAATGACACGCCGTTTGGTTTGGTCGCGAGTGTGGTGACGGCGGATGCTGTAGCGGCGGATCGTGTGGCCAATGCGTTGCAGGCGGGGATGGTGTGGATCAATGCACCGCAAGTGATCTTCCCGCAGGCGGCGTGGGGCGGGTACAAGCAGAGCAGTATTGGCCGCGAGTTAGGGCCTTGGGGATTGGCGGCGTTTCAAGAGATCAAGCATGTGATTCGGGCGGTTTAAAAGCCTACCCTCACCCCAGCCCTCTCCCGGAGGGAGAGGGGGCTGACCGAGGTGTCTGGCGATGTTCGCCGACCTGAAAAATCGAGTCGATTATGGATTCGGTGAAGCATTTTCAGTTCGGTGTATTTCCTCAATATCCCCCAATCAGTCCCCTCTCCCTCTGGGAGAGGGCTAGGGTGAGGGGCTTTCAACGGTCACACCGACAGCCGCAACCGCGCCAAATCCCTCAGCGGCGGCGCCCCAAACAACCGACTGTACTCGCGGCTAAATTGCGACGGACTCTCATACCCCACCCGATACCCCGCCGCCGAAGCTTCCAGCCCCTCCGCCAGCATCAACCGTCGCGCTTCCTGCAAGCGTAACTGCTTCTGATACTGCAGCGGACTCATCGCCGTCATCGCCTTAAACCGGTGATGCAAGGTCGACACGCTCAGGTTCACTTCTTTGGCCAGATCATCAATGCGCAACGGCTGCTCAAAATTGCCGTTAAGCCATTTGATCGCCTGGCTGATGCGATGGCTCTGGCTGTTGGCAATCGCAATCTCATACAGCCGATGACCCTGCGGACTGCGCAGCAGGCGATACAAAATCTCCCGGCGAATCAGCGGCGCGAGCATGGCGATGTCTTTCGGTGCGTCGAGCAAACGTGCCAGACGCAGCACCGCGTCGAGCATCGAACTGTCGATTTTTTCCACGTACAAGCCACGTCCGGTTGGCCGCGTCGGGACGCCCATCGGCCCGGCGTCGGCGATCAGTGCGGTGATTTCCGCCGGATCAATATCAAGGCGCACGGCAAGAATCGGTTCCTCCGGCGACACGTTAACCACGCGCCCGCTCAGCGGCATCGAAACCGACACCACCAGATAATTCAGCGGGTCGTAATTGAAGTACTCGTCGGCCAGCCGCACCTCTTTACGTCCCTGCGCCATGATGCACAGCGCCGGCTGCGCGAGCACCGGTGCAAAGTCGTGGGATTTGGTGTGGCGTGACATAAACAGCGAACCGATGGCGGTCTCGTAGCTGCCATCGTCCTTGGTGTTGCGGCGGATGATCGCCGCCAGTTCCGCACGCTGTTTTTCCATGTCAGCGCTGGGTTCGGCTTGAAAACGATCGAATGACGTCATGCACGGCATCCTCGGCAAGGGAGGTGGAATGGAGCAGAGCATATGTTTGTGCAAGCGCGAACGGTAGACACATCCTGCGAAATGCTTGCCTGATTCTGCACCGCGATATTCCTCAACCACGACGCGACGCCGGACTGTAGGAGCTGGCGAAGGCTGCGATCTTTTGATTGTTGTCTTTAAGGTCAAAAGATCGCAGCCTGCGGCAGCTCCTATAGGGGAGCGGGCATCTGCGATGCTTTTGGCAAGTCTCGCAGGATTGTGCAACGCGGCGGCAGGAATCGACTAACGGCACTCAGCGTCTGGCCCTTAACCTTTGATCCTGTCGCAGCCCGTCCCCCGGCTGCCACGCGACTCCCTGGGAGGGTTGAACATGTCCAAGCAGATTCCCGTCAGTCATATGGCCTTCGTCCGGGCGCGCGCCGGGCGTTCGGCGGAACTCGGTGTACGCCTGAGCGCGTTGATCGAGCCGTCCCGCGCAGCCCCCGGTTGCCTGAGCTTTGCCTTGCAGCATTCGCAGTGTGATCCCGAGTTGTGGCTGGTCTCCGGGTTCTGGAGTAATCAGCAAATGATGACCGCATATTTCAACAGCCCGTCGATGGGTATCTTCGCCGAGCTGGTGCAGGAACTGGTGGTCAACAGTCTGGATTTCCACACCTTCAAAGACGTCTCGGCGGCACAAGCGCTCGGCCAATCTCCGGCAGCGGTACACAAACTCGTCGGTTGAGGGTTTAATGTCCGGCTTAATTGACTGAGCCAGGACTTGCGACATGGCACGTAAAGAGTTCGAACACTTCGAAGCAGTATCCGCAGTCGTCCCCGTCGAACTGGGTGGCAACAAGGGCTATTACGCGGCAATCGCGGTCAAGGCCCTGGTCGATGGCGGTGCACCACGCTTTCACAAACTGCTGAATGACCAGGTCTTCCCCGGCGCCATCGCCGCCGATGAGGCTGCTATCAATGAGCTGGATAACCTCAAAGGCGTCACCGGAGAGGCCGAGTTGATCTGGTAACGCGTTACTTGTTTGCGCCCGGACGCCACATCTTGAACAGGGCCTCAGGCCCCAACTGGAAGTAATCCGCCGGCCCGCCGCCGCGCAGAATCGGTTCTGCCGCGGCGGTGTCGTAGATGCCGTCCTTCAGCAGCCATTTGGCGATATGCACGGCGACCACTTCGCCGAGGATCAGCCAGCTCGGCACCGTTTCGCCATCAGCACGCTGCAACTGAATGATCTGCGTGACCTTGCACTCGAAGGACACTGGGCTTTCGGCTACGCGCGGCACCGAAATCACCTTCGACGCAACAGTCGTCAGTCCCGCCAATTCAAACTCGTTGACCTCAGGCGCGACCATCGCGCAGCTCTGGTTCATCTGCTCGGCCAATGGGCGGGTGGCGAGGTTCCAGACGAATTCGCCGGTCTGCTCGATGTTGTTCAGGCTGTCTTTGCGCCCGACGCTGGAGAAGCCAATGATCGGCGGAATGTAGTTGAACGCGTTGAAGAAACTGTACGGCGCCAGATTGAGTTGGCCGTTGGCATCCTGCGAGGAAATCCAGCCGATCGGGCGCGGGCCGACGATAGCGTTGAATGGATCGTGCGGCAGGCCGTGGCCATGGACGGGTTCGTAGAAATGGATGTCATCGGGCATGGCGGAGGATCCTGAGGCTAGGTTTTGAATGAACCCATAGTGCAAGGCAGCACCACATATTTCCAGCCAAACAAAAATCCCATGTAGGAGCTGCCGAAGGCTGCGATCTTTTGATTTTGCTTCTGAAAGTCAAAAGATCGCAGCCTTCGGCAGCTCCTACAGAAAATTTGTCAGCCCCCAGAAATAACTAAGCCCGGCCGAAGCCGGGCTGTGCGCTGTGCGGCAGCGATTAGCTGATGGCAGCGGATTGGGTGCGGTCATAACCGTCGGCTGCGAAAGTCGCGGAGCCGGTGCGGTCGTAGCCATCTTCAGCAACAGTCGCCGAACCGGTGCGGTCGTAACCATCAGCAGCGACAGCGGCAGAACCCGTGCGGTCATAACCATCAGCAGCCACAGCAGAACCGGTGCGGTCGTAACCGTCGGCGGCGAAGGTGTTGGCAGCCAGTACAGACAGGGCGAAAGCGAGGATCAGTTTGGTTTTCATGGTCGTGTGCTCCGAATGCGTTGGGGTGTGTGTCTTGCCTGGGTTTAATACTACGCCGATCAATTCGATTAAAAAGCGCAAAATAATGCTAAAAACTATCGATTAACCTGATGTTAAGGGCGGCGCATTTAAATCGCTTACGTCGTCGAAGCGAACGTCGCGCAGGTCATCGATCAGGTAGGGGCAGGATGTCGCGCCAGTATTAATTAGCGATTAATGGCGGGTGGGGGCGGGTGACAGATTTTTCATACAGGGCTGGAGAGCGTGTCGACTCCAATCGCGAGCAGGCTCACTCCTACAGGGGAACGCATTCCAAATGTAGGAGCGAGCCTGCTCGCGATAAAGCCATCACAGCCACCATTGCAGTGGCTGTGAATCCCCAATCAGTCAGTCACGATCCGCGAATGCTTCTGGGTATCTTTCATGGTCACGTACACCAGCAGCGACACGGCAATGCACGCCGTCACGTACCAGTAGTAACCGGTTTCCATACCAATGCTCTTGAACCACAGCGCGATGTATTCAGCAGTGCCGCCGAAGATCGACACGGTCAGTGCGTACGGCAGGCCGACGCCCAGCGCGCGGATTTCAGTCGGGAACAGTTCGGCCTTCACCACCGCGTTGATCGAGGTGTAGCCGCTGACGATGATCAGCGCCGCCATGATCAGGAAGAATGCGCCCCACCAGGTTTGAATGGTGTGCAGGGTCATCAGGATCGGCACGGTGAAGATCGTGCCCAGCACGCCGAAAGCGATCAGGATCGGACGACGGCCGATCTTGTCCGAGAGGCCACCAATGATCGGTTGCAGACACATGAACAGGAACAGCGTGGCTGCCGAAATAGTGGTCGAGTCGGAGATGCTCATGCCGACGGTGTTCACCAGATATTTCTGCATGTAGGTGGTGTAGGTGTAGAACGCCAGCGTACCGCCCATGGTCAGGCCGACCACGGTCATCAATTCCTTTGGATGACGCATCAAGGTGCGCATCGCGCTTTCCTTCGACTTCTCTTTTTTGGTGAACGACTCGGTTTCTTCCATGCCGCGACGCAGGTACAGCGCAACGACTGCGCACAGTGCGCCGATGGCGAACGGAATACGCCAGCCCCACGCGTACAGCTGTTCAGTGGTCAGTACGTTTTGCAGGACGATCAACACGCCGAGCGCGATGAGCTGGCCGGAGATCAGGGTCACGTACTGGAAGCTGGAGAAGAAGCCGCGACGTTGCTTGGTCGCCATCTCGGACAGGTATGTCGCCGAGGTGCCGTACTCGCCACCCACCGACAGGCCTTGCAGCAGACGGGCGAAGATCAGCAGGATCGGCGCGCCGATGCCGATGGTTTCGTAGTTCGGGCTGAGCGCGATCAGCAGCGAGCCGAAACACATCAGATAGACCGAGGCCATCAGCGCTTTCTTGCGCCCGACCTTGTCAGCGTAGAGGCCCATCAGCCAGCCACCGATCGGACGCATCAGAAAGCCGACGGCGAAGATCGCAGCGGTGTTCATCAGTTGTGCAGTGGAGGAACCGGCAGGGAAGAAGGATTTAGCGAAGTACAGCGAGAAGGCGGCATACACATACCAGTCGTACCACTCGACCATGTTGCCGACGGAACCGCTGAAGATCGATTTGATCCGGCTGGCGGTGGTTCTTTCTTTGGCGGGCACGGCAGCCGACCCAAGTGGCAGGGCGTTGGAGTTATCCATTGAAGGATCCTTCGTTTAATTGTTTTTGTGGAGCGCGTTAAAACGCAGCCTGCGTGGGCTATAGCAGGAGGTGTGCCAACGGGGGGAGGGGCGGTTTAGAGGGGTTGACGGGATCGGGTGAGCGGAAATCCGCTCATCGCAGAGGATCTATGAGCGGAATATCGCTCACTCCGATCATTCCCACGCTCTGCGTGGGAATGCCTCAACGGACGCTCTGCGTTCGGCTCTGGTGGGGACGCAGAGCGTCCTGGGCTGCATTCCCACGCGGAGCGTGGGAACGATCAAGTACATGCGCTACAGAAACATCTCCCGACTCAACCCATGCCGCTGCATCTTTTCATTAAACGTCCGTCTTGGCAGTTGCAGTTCTTCAAGCACCGCTTTCACATCACCCTTGTGCCGTGTCAGCGCCGCGCGCAAACACTGCGCTTCAAACGCTTCCTGCTGCGCCGCCAGCGATTGCCCCGGATCAATCCCCGGCGCCGGTTCATCCAGCCCCAGCACTTGTCGCTCGGCGACGTTCGCCAGTTCCCGCACATTGCCCGGCCAGTCGTGGCTGAGCAGATGACTCAACTGCGCGCCGCTCAACGGCGGAAAAGTCCGGCCCAAGCGTTCAGCCGCACTCTGCGCAAAGGTTTCAAACAGCAACGGAATGTCTTCACGACGATCACGCAGCGGCGGCAGGCGCAACTCCGCGACGTTCAAGCGATACGCCAGATCCTCACGAAAACGCCCGGCGCGAGCCTCGTCGAGCAGATCCGGTTTGGTCGCCGCAACGATGCGCAAATCCACGCGAATACTCTGATTCGAACCCAAGCGCTCGAGCTTCTGCTCCTGCAACACCCGCAGCAATTTCACCTGCTGGGCCAGCGGCATGCTTTCGATTTCATCGAGAAACAACGTGCCGCCAGACGCGTATTCCAGCTTGCCGATGCGCTTGCCCGAAGCACCGGTAAACGCGCCGCTCTCATGTCCGAACAACTCGGCTTCAAACAACTGCTCGGGGATCGCCGCGCAGTTCAGCGCCACAAACGGCTTGTCCGCACGCGGGCCGAAATCATGCAGGCAACGCGCAACCAGTTCCTTGCCACTGCCGGTTTCACCGCGGATCAACACGTTGACCGGCAGCGCCGCCAGATCGAGCACTTGCCGACGCAGTGTCTGCAAACCACGCGACACCCCGAGCAAGGTCGTATCGAGTTTGGCGCGGTTGTCGGCTTGCTCGTGCAGCGCGCGGTTTTCCAGTACCAGGCGGCGTTTATCCAGCGCCCGGCGCAGGCTGCCCAACAGCGTTTCCGGGCTGAACGGTTTCTCCAGAAAGTCGTACGCACCATCGCGCATGGCTTCGACCGCCATCGGCACATCGCCATGGCCGGTGAGCAAAATTACCGGCAGATCCGCGTCGCGCTTTTGCACTTCAGCCAACAACGCCAAGCCACCGATGCCGGGCATGCGCACGTCGCTGAGGATCACCCCGGGGAAATGCGCGGGCAGGGCGGCGAGGCATTCTTCGGCGCGGCTGAACAACTGCACCTCGAACCCCGACAGGCTCAGCCACTGCTCGACTGCGTTGCGAATACTGCTTTCGTCATCGACCACCATCACCGAATTGAGCATTAGATATGCGCCTCCAGATCGATTGGCAGCGTCAGGCTGAACACCGCGCCGCTCTCGCCATTGTCGGCGCTCAGGCGACCGCCGGATTCATGCACGATGGCGAAGGAAACCGCCAACCCCAGACCCAAACCGTCGCCTACCGGTTTGGTGGTGAAGAACGGATCGAACACCTGGCTCAGATGCTCTTCGGCAATGCCGCCGCCATTGTCGATGACGCTCAGGCGCCACAATTGTTCGTCGACTTCCAGACGAATCTCCAGACGCTTGCAGGTTTTCCCTTGCATCGCATCAAGGGCGTTGCGCAGCAGATTGATCAGCACTTGTTCGAGGCGGATCGCATCGCCGCGCACCCACGCCGGCCGCGTCAGGTGCAGCACCAGACTGACCTGTTCGTCACGCAGACGCGCATCGAGCAATTGCAGCGCCTGATCGACCACCGTGGCCAGATCCAGCCGCTCGCGCAAACCACTCGGGCTCTTGCGTGCAAACGTCTTCAGATGGCCCGTGAGCGCCGCCATGCGCGTGAGCATCTCGTCCACCGGTTTCAACGCTTTGTATGCATCGTCGACGCGGCCATGGTCGAGCAGCAGCCGCAGAGTCGCCAGTTGCATGCGCTGAGCGGTCAGCGGTTGATTGATTTCGTGGGCCAGCGCCGCCGACATCTGCCCCAGCGCCGCGAGTTTGGCCGACTGCACCAGACCGTCCTGCGCGGTACGCAAATCGCGGGTGCGTTCTTCGACCAATTGTTCGAGTTCTTCGCGGCTGCGCTGGCGCATTTTCGCCAGACGCCAGCGCTGATTGAGGAACAGCAACAAAAACACCAGCGCCAGCCACACCCCGGCAGCGGCGAGCCCGGCGTTGCGCAAATCTTCGAAGGCCACCTGCGGGTGACGCAGCAGATGCAACGTCCAGCCTTCGGCGGCCAGCGGCAGCGATTCCCACAGATAATCCGCCGTGCCTTGCGGGCCTTCTACCCGGCGTAGATCGCTGTTGTCGTCAAAACTGCGCAGTGCCAGATGCGTCAGCGGCACCAGCGCTTGCTTGTCGTATTGGCGGGTGGCTTTGATCTCGGCCATGTCGCTGGAACTCAGCGCTCGCAGCGAGCGATAGCGCCAGCCCGGCTGATTGGCGATGAAGATGATCCCGCGCGCATCGCTGACCAGCAGCGTGTCGCTGCCTTGGCTCCATTCACGTTCCAGTTCGGGGAATTCCAGCTTGACCACCATCGCCCCGAGAAACTCGTCCTTGTCGCCCAGCACCGCGCTGGACAGGAAGTAACCGGGAATGCCGCTGGTCACGCCCACCGCATAAAAACGCCCGGTGCCCTGCGTGCGGGTCTGACTGAAATAGGGGCGGAAGCCGTAGTTGTGGCCGACGTAACTGCTCGGCAGTCGCCAGTTGCTCGCGGCCACGGCGAGCCCCGTGCGATCGAGCAGTTCAAGGGTCGAGGACTGCGCCGCACCGTTGATCTTTTCCAGCTTCAGATTCAGCGTCGCCTGCTCTTCGGCATCGACTGAACCTGCCAGCGCCGAGCGCAATTGCGGATCCAGCGCCAGCACGGCGGGCAAGGCGCGATAACGGTCGATCAGGGTGTGCAACGAGTTGGCGTACAGCGCCAGTTGCTGATTGGCACGCGCCGCATCTTCCTCCAGCGCCTGACGTTCGGCGTGGCGGATGGCAAGGGTCGCGGCAACGGCCGCCCCGGCGACGATCAGCAGGGAATACAACGACAGGCGCAGGGTACGGGAAGTCGGCAGCATGCTGGGCAGATGGGTGGCAGGTCGGGCGGGAAAGATAGCATGGGCGGGCATGGCGGCCCATGAGTGCGCAGGTAATCGTACGGTGACCTCGGATTTCTTCGGTTACGCAAAGGAATCCATTGGGATTGGGTTCGGGGTCTTGTCTCTTTTGAAGAAGCCTTTGAATTGTGTCCACCAGGAGTTATCTGCTTGAACGCTATCACCGGCTGCGGATGCGAAGTCGTTCAGCGAGCCACTGATCGAGGATCTGGCTCCCAGACTTTCATTATTCACAGGTTCGACCACGTCAGCAGTTGCGCTGAGCATGGTTTTTTCAAGTCTACGAACCGTTCGAGAAACTCTCTCACCGATTCACCTACCGGCGTCCCGGTGGTGATGCGTAGTTGGACTGACAGGTGCGCAAGATCAATTTATATGCTTGCACAAGATTTTTATCACGAAATGCAAAAGGCCGGTTCATCCTCGCAGATGAACCGGCCTTTTCAGTGCTGCAAAAAAACTTACTGCACTTCTACCGCCAGGCTTTCGCTAATCTTCTGTTGCCAGATCGCAGGGCCGGTGATGTGTACCGACTCACCTTTGCTGTCTACCGCAACGGTGACCGGCATGTCTTTGACTTCGAACTCGTAGATCGCTTCCATGCCCAGTTCGGCAAACGCCAGTACTTGCGACTTCTTGATCGCCTGAGCCACCAGGTAAGCAGCGCCGCCAACGGCCATCAGGTACACCGCTTTGTTGTCCTTGATCGCTTCGATTGCGGTAGGGCCGCGCTCGGATTTGCCGATCATGCCCAACAGGCCGGTTTGCTCAAGGATCTGACGGGTGAACTTGTCCATCCGCGTCGCGGTGGTCGGGCCAGCCGGGCCAACCACTTCGTCACCGACCGGATCAACCGGGCCAACGTAGTAGATGAAGCGACCTTTGAGGTCGACCGGCAGTGTTTCACCCTTGTTGAGCATCTCGACCATGCGCTTGTGCGCGGCGTCGCGCCCGGTGAGCATTTTGCCGTTGAGCAGGACGGTTTCGCCCGGCTTCCAGCTCTGCACGTCTTCCGGGGTCAGGGTGTCGAGGTTGACGCGACGGGCCGACGGGCCGGCTTCCCAGACGATTTCCGGGTAGGCGTCCAGCGGTGGCGCTTCCAGCGAGGCCGGACCTGTACCGTCGAGCACGAAGTGTGCGTGACGGGTGGCGGCGCAGTTCGGGATCATGCACACCGGCAGCGAGGCTGCGTGGGTCGGGTAGTCCATGATTTTCACGTCGAGCACGGTGGTCAGGCCACCGAGCCCCTGGGCGCCGATACCCAACTGGTTGACCTTCTCGAACAGCTCCAGACGCATTTCTTCGATGCGGTTCTGTGGGCCACGGGCTTTCAGCTCGTGGATGTCGATGGATTCCATCAACACTTCTTTGGCCATCACCGCAGCTTTCTCGGCGGTGCCGCCGATGCCAATACCGAGCATGCCCGGTGGGCACCAGCCGGCGCCCATGGTCGGAACGGTCTTGAGCACCCAGTCAACGATCGAGTCGGACGGGTTGAGCATGGCCATTTTCGACTTGTTCTCGGAACCGCCGCCCTTGGCCGCCACGTCCACTTCCACGGTGTTGCCCGGGACGATGGAGTAGTGAATTACGGCCGGGGTGTTGTCCTTGGTGTTTTTACGAGCGCCCGCCGGGTCGGCGAGGATCGAGGCACGCAGGACGTTTTCCGGCAGGTTGTAGGCGCGACGCACGCCTTCGTTGATCATGTCGTCCAGGCCCATGGTGGCGCCATCCCAACGTACGTCCATGCCGACGCGCACGAACACGGTGACGATGCCGGTGTCCTGGCAGATCGGGCGGTGGCCGGTGGCGCACATGCGCGAGTTGATCAGGATCTGCGCCATCGAGTCACGGGCCGCTGGCGATTCTTCGCGCAGGTAGGCTTCGTGCATCGCCTGGATGAAATCCACGGGGTGGTAATAGGAAATGAATTGCAGGGCGTCGGCAACGCTCTGAATCAGGTCGTCTTGCTTGATCACGGTCATGAGTCGCGCTCCTCTAAAAGACGGGAACATTTTAATAGGGCAGCTTTGAGCTTCGAGCTTTGAGCGACAAGTTACGACAGTACGCGGACTGCCTGCGCTTGCGGCTTGAAGCTTGCAACTTGAAGCTGGCCCTTTGGGCCGGGCACGCCGGGGCTGCTGGCGCGACGCTAAAAAGGCGCGGCAGTATACCGCGCATCAAAGGGGCATACACGCGTCGGCAGTCATTCGTTGGTCGCATACCGCACACTGACTGCCACCACCATACCCTTGTGGCGAGGGGATTTATCCCCGCTCGATTGCGCAGCAGTCGCTAAACCTGAACACTTGATTTAACTGGAACACCGCAGGGGGCCGCTTCGCAGCCCAACGGGGATGAATCCCCTCGCCACAGGGGGCTCGCCGTGACGTAGATGCGAGGTAGGCAGGTCATCCATTTGACGTCAATTTTCGGGCCCGAAAATCGGTGGTCATTTATCGACTACGCCTCTAAAGTGGCAGCCGGTCTGTAGAGTAGGACACTCAGTCAGCCTCCTATCGCACGGTGAGTCAACGATTGACCCATAACGCCATACAACGTCTTTTGCTCAAACGTTTTGCCCTCGCTGCAGCCACCTATGGATTGGCTCTGCTGCTACTGTGGCTGGCGTTTTTTACCGGGCATTACCAACAATCCCTCAATACTGTGGCCGTCGGCAGCGCCCTCGTGGTGATCAGTCAGGCAACCCTGTTCGTCTTGTTCTGGACCGGGCGCAACCAGCGCTTCGACGATCCGAGCATGACCGAAGTGCAGGTGCTGCTCGGCCTCGGCTGGCAAACCTGGCTGATCGCCCATCTGGATGAGGCGCGTGGCGCCTTTCTGGTTTTTTACGTGCTGATCCTGCTGTTCGGGCTGTTCCATCTCAGTCGACGCGCGTTCATTCGAACGGCGCTGCTGGTGTTCTTCAGTTTCTGCGCCATCACCTTGTGGGACGGTTACAACTTCCGCTTGGCCGAGCCCGCACTGGCCGCGTTGCAAGTGTGCATTCTGGCGATGGTGCTGGCGTGGCTGGTGCTCTACGCACGCTTCGTTCAGGTCTCGCGACAACGCCAGCGTCAGCGCCGGTTTGCCTTGCAGGCGCACCAGGACACCCTGCGCGGGATGATGCGGCAGTTGGAAGATCTGGTCGCCACCGATGAGCTGACCGGGTTGTTCAACCGTCGTCACTTCCTGCGTCTGGCCTCGCGCGAACTGAATGAAATGGACGAAGACGTGGCGCACGGCTTGGCGCTGATCGACCTCGATCACTTCAAACGCATCAACGACATGCACGGCCATGCCGCCGGCGATCAAGTGTTGCAGGCGTTCGCCGGCGTTGCTCAAGCGTGCTTGCGCGACGGTGATGTGCTGGCGCGCTACGGGGGTGAAGAGTTCGTGGTGTTGCTGCCCAACTGCGATGCCGAACAGTTGACCGCGTGCTGCGAACGTCTGCGCGTTGCGTTCGCCGATGTCGAACTGGTGGGCTTGAATGTGCGCAACCTGAGTCTTTCGGTCGGTATGACTTTGTTGGAAATGGGCGATGATCTGGACGACGCGTTGCATCGCGCCGATCAGGCACTCTATCGGGCCAAGCGCGACGGGCGTAATCGCTGTGCGGCGGCGTGGGAGAACGTCGATGCCTGAACTTCGCGTCGGTGAACGGCAGTGGTCGGTGGCGCCGGGCACCAATCTGCTCGACGCTCTCAACCAGAATGGCGTTGCCGTGCCTTACAGCTGCCGCGCCGGCAGCTGCCATGCGTGTCTGGTGCAATGCGTACAAGGTTTGCCTGCCGACAGTCGCCCGGATGCCTTGAGTGCCGAACAACGGCAAGAGGGCTGGCGACTGGCCTGCCAATGTCAGGTGACTGAAGATTTGCAGGTGCACACCTTTGACCCGATTGCCGACGGTCGCCCGGCCGTGGTCGAAGCGCTGGACTGGCTCAGCGACAGCGTGCTGCGCCTGCGCCTGACCCCGCAACGTCCATTGCGCTACAGCGCCGGGCAACATCTGGTGCTGTGGATCAATCACATCGCCCGACCGTATTCGCTGGCGAGCCTGCCGGAGGAAGATCGTTTTCTCGAATTCCACCTTGATTGCCGCCAGCCCGGCGAATTCAGCGACGCCGTCCGGCGTTTGCAGATTGGCGATGCGATCCGCCTCGGCGAACTGCGCGGCGGCGCTTTGCATTACGACGCCGACTGGCATGACCGGCCGCTGTGGCTGCTCGCGGCAGGCACTGGTTTAGGCCCGCTGTTCGGCGTGCTGCGTGAAGCGTTGCGCCAGGATCACCAAGGCGCAATCCGTGTCATTCACCTGGCCCATGACGATCGCGAACACTATCTGGCCAAACCCCTTGCGGCGCTTGCTGCGCAGCGTGAAAACCTCAGTGTAGAACTGTGGACGGCGGCCGAGTCAGCCGCCGCTTTGGCGCAACTGCGCCTTGTCTCCAGACAAACCCTGGCTTTAGTCTGCGGCTCGACTGCCAGTGTCGACGCCTTCGCCCGGCGCCTGTATCTGGCCGGACTGCCGCGCAATCAACTGCTGGCCGATGTGTTCCTGTCCCGCGGTTGAGCGCTAATGCTTATCGGGTTTCATAGGTTCTTTGTGGCCAAGTCTTTATGGTCAGTGGATTTTTTGTGGCAAGGGGATTTTGTGGCCTGGGGAATATGTGGCGAGGGGATTTATCCCCGTTTGAGTGCGTAGCGCTCACAAGATTTTGGGGCCGCTGCGCAGCCCAGCGGGGATAAATCCCCTCGCCACATAATCCCCAGGCCACAAAAGCCCCCCTGGCCACAGAAAGTCCCCTAGCCACAGAAAGCACTATCCCCGCTTGACCTTCGCAAACCCGACTATCGCCGAGACCCACCATGACCGAAGCCATCCTGCTGGAACGTGAACGCGGTTTGCTCACCCTGCGCCTCAACCGCCCGGACAAGAAGAACGCCCTCACTCGCGCCATGTACAGCCGCCTCGCCGAGGCCCTGAAACTTGCCGACAGCGACCCCGAAATCAACGCCGTGCTGATCACCGGCAGCGCCGAGTGCTTCACCGCCGGCAACGACATCGCCGACTTCATCCAGCAACCGCCCTCCGACCTCGACAGCCCCGTGTTTCACTTCATGCTCAACCTGCTCGAATGCCGCAAACCGGTAATCGCCGCAGTGGCCGGCGCGGCGGTGGGCATCGGCACCACGTTATTGCTGCATTGCGATCTGGTTTACGTGGCCCGCGATGCTCGTCTGCGCATGCCATTCGTCAACCTTGGTTTGTGCCCGGAGTTCGGCTCCAGCCTGATCCTTCCGCGCTTGCTCGGCCAAGCAAAAGCATCGGAGTTGCTGTTGCTGGGCGAAGGCTTTACCGGTGAACAAGCGGCGCAATGGGGCATTGCCACTGAAGCTTTGGACAATGGCGATGCTGCGTTGAGCAAGGCGCGGGAAATGGCGCTACGTTTCGATGATTTGCCGGCAGATGCGGTACGCATCAGCAAGCAACTGATGAAGGCGCCGGACCGTGAGTTGATCCGCAAAGTGATCGAAGAGGAGGGCGTGTTGTTCACCCAGCGCCTGAAGTCGCCAGAGGCATTGGCGGCGTTGACAGGGTTTATCAAACGGCATTGAAATTGTCGGTGACCTGGCTTGCCAGCGATGAGGACCGAATAGGCACCACATCTTCAGGAGCAGAAAACAAAAAGCTCCGCCATTCACATGGCGGAGCTTTCGCTTTTCAACAACCGATCAATCAGACCTGTGGGTCGCCCACGTGCAGGATCTTCATGCCGTTGGTGCCGCCGGTGGTGTGGTAGCTGTCGCCCTTGGTCAGGATGACCCAGTCGCCTTTTTCCACAACGCCGCGTTTAACCAGCTCGTCGATCGCCTTCTGGCTGACTTCGTGCGGTTCCAGCGAAGCCGGATCGAACGGTACGGTGTACACGCCACGGAACATGGCTGCACGCGCCTGAGTTTCACGGTGCGGCGAGAACGCGTAGATCGGCACCGAGGAACGGATGCGCGACATGATCAGCGGGGTGTAGCCACTTTCGGTCAGCGCGATGATCGCTTTAACGCCCGGGAAGTGGTTGGCGGTGTACATGGTCGCCAGTGCGATGCTTTCGTCGCAACGGGTGAATTCCTTGCCGATACGGTGGCTGGAAGTCTTGCCGGTCGGGTGCTTTTCAGCGCCGACGCAGATGCGCGCCATCGCTTGAACCGCTTCCAGCGGATACAGACCTGCAGCGGATTCAGCAGACAACATCACGGCGTCGGTGTAGTCGAGCACGGCGTTGGCCACGTCGGACACTTCGGCGCGAGTCGGCATCGGGTTCTGGATCATCGACTCCATCATCTGGGTCGCGACGATCACAGCCTTGTTGTGGCGGCGTGCGTGCAGAATGATTTTCTTCTGAATGCCCACCAGCTCGGCGTCGCCGATTTCCACACCGAGGTCACCGCGGGCAACCATCACCGCATCGGAAGCCTTGATCAGGCCGTCGAGGGTTTCGTCGTCTGCGACGGCTTCAGCACGTTCGATCTTCGCCACCAGCCAAGCGGTGCCGCCGGCTTCGTCGCGCAGTTGACGGGCGTATTCCATGTCGGCAGCGTCACGCGGGAAGGATACCGCGAGGTAGTCGACTTCCATTTCAGCGGCGAGCTTGATGTCGGCCTTGTCTTTTTCAGTCAGGGCCGGCGCGGTCAGGCCGCCACCGCGACGGTTGATGCCTTTGTGGTCGGACAGCGGGCCGCCGATGGTCACGGTGCAATGCAATGCATCGTCAGTTTGGGTATCAACGCGCATCACCACACGGCCGTCGTCGAGCAGCAGCTCGTCGCCTACGCCGCAGTCCTTGACCAGATCCGGGTAGTCGATGCCGACCACTTGCTGGTTGCCTTCGGTCAACGGATGGCTGGTGGAGAAGGTGAACTTGTCACCGATCTTCAGCTCGATCTTCTTGTTGGCGAATTTGGCGATACGGATTTTCGGGCCTTGCAGGTCACCCAGCAGGGCGACGAAGCGACCGTGCTTGGCGGCAATGTCACGCACCAGTTTCGCGCGAGCCTTGTGCTCGTCGGGGGTGCCGTGGGAGAAGTTCAGACGGGCAACGTCCAGGCCAGCCAGAATCAGCTGTTCGAGAACTTCCGGCGAGTTACTGGCCGGGCCAAGGGTAGCGACGATTTTGGTACGACGGACGGACATGCAAAGACTCCTGAGTTCAAGCGCAAGCGAAGGCTACTATGCTCTTGGGGTGTAGTCATTGTTCGAATGCACTACTTTTTGTGAAGGGCTTTGTTATTACTTTCTTTATTGAACGCCATCAACGCGACAATCGGCACAAACCGTTCTGAAGATTTTCGACGCAAGGTCGATACAGAGCACAAGACAGGAGAACCCCCATGCGATTGTTGCCCATTGCCGCCCTTGCCCTCAGCGTCCTCGCCGTCACGGGCTGCACCCGTTGGTCGATGAACCACCATTTGAACAACGCCTACAGCGCCTACGATCGTGGCAATTGCGAGCAGGTCATGCTCGAACTGTCCAAGGTCGAACGCGCCAGCCGTGCCCGCCCGTACGTGTGGCCGGAAGTGTCGATGATGCGCGGTCAGTGCCTGGAACGGCAAAGTATGTTTGTCGATGCCGCGCAGACCTATCAGTTCATCATCGCCTCGTACCCCAACAGCGAATACGCCTACCGTGCCCGCGCCCGTTTGGAGACCCTGCAAAGTCTGGGTCATTACCCAACGCGCAGCGCCGCAGCCGTGGTACGTCCAACGCGTTTCTGATGACAGTTGTCATACAAAATCTGGCCGTGCGTACAGGCTGAGCTATAGTCGAATGATCCTGATTTAGAGCGCTGTCTCTGATCCGGGGCAACACCTGCGACTGGCAAGTGGTCAAGTGACGGCGACGTAGCGACCGTCACACCGGAAGCGGGGAGAGCGGGCCTGCCGAACAGGTTCGTTCCGAAGCAAAGGTGCGGCTCTGTGACGGAGCCCTGCATGGCGAACTGCGCATGTTTACCGACCGCCGGATTGAACGGCACCAACTGCCGTACTTCTTGAGAGTATTCAACAGCGTCACCGACAAACCGATTGGCTTTCTCGGCAACGTTTCAGAAGACGGGCTGATGCTTATCAGCCAGTTACCGATGATGATCGGAGTTGATTTCGCGCTACGTCTGAAAATCCCCATGGGTGATGGTTGCCACCAGGTCATCGACTTTTCGGCGTGCTGTTTGTGGTGTCACGAGGATGCAACCCCGCAACATTACGATGCTGGTTTCAGTTTGCACCGACCGCCTGCCGAGTATGGGCAACTGGTGCGAGCGTTGAAGCAGTACTTCAGTTTTCAGCCGTTGCCGGCGTCTGCCTGATAATGGGGAAATTCAGCCTGCGGTAGCTCAGGGCAGTGCGCATAAATGTGGCTGCCGCAGACTGCAAATTCTAAGTTTTATTAGCAATCGCTCGTTCACTATCCAATGTTTTTTCAGCTAGCAACAATCCCATCTCGCTCAATTGATATATTGCCATTGCCAAATGGCGGGGCTTATCTTCCAAACTGTCCGCTAGATCCAGCAAAAGAATACTCACAGACGAAAACGTTTCATAGGTCTGGATAGCGATAGCTTCGGAATTGATTTCTGGAGAAACCATAAACATTTGCATACCTCGGTCTACGGAGTTACGGGAAGGTATATCAGGTTTTAAATAGTGGTCTAAAGCGCGTTCAGCTGCTTCGTGGAGTTTTCTTGAGTCTTGTGAAGCATACGGGGAAGTATCAGTAGGATCTATTTCAGGTGGATTTGGTGTAATTTTAAACATTGCCTTGTTTCCTTGTTTGATGACACCACACGCTTCGCGACTAAGGGAAGGGTGGCGGCTATGCGCAGGTTAGTCGACCGGTGGAAACAAGGCTTTTCCGGCGCGCCCTAGGGCGCCCTGCACATAGCCACCATCAAGTGCGGGTATGAAAACCCTACGAGATGATGTGATGCACCTTGTTAATCCACCGGGCGACTAAACCCGATCGCTGGTCGTCAGCGACATGCATCAATTTAATGGGCGGCACCTAGCGTGTAAGTCAGTCAGTTCTGATGGGAGTGTAGGGAACGGCGCCAAGCGTTGTAGTCCGAATCCCCCGGCAAGACATGCTCCGAATCATGGAGAGCTATGCTTTTTTAAATCAGTTCGGAAGTTTTAGGGAGGGTGCCAAGTAGCTGTATAGCTACTTGGTATTAAATTATTAGTGGCAGGTCTTGTTTGGGTGTGACTTGAGTGATTTTAAAAACCTTTCATGCTTCTGTTGCAATAAGCGTTGTCATTTTTTTCCTCTGAGTTTGGCGAAGCCCTGTTTAATGTAGCCGGCATTTTCACCAATTATACTCAGTGCACCTCGGATGTTTTCACCAACCTCATTTAAACCCTCCTTCTCTGCGTGCAGCGTCAATTCCATGATGGCGGCCTCTAGACCCAATTGATTCTGATACATCCTTTCCAATAAATCAGACAGCGAATATTCATCTGGCATTGGTTCGACTCCGTTCGAGAAAAGACAAGCATAGCAACGGTTTTCGGGTGTAGCGCTTTGAAAATTGTTTACGTCTTTCTATTGAACAGGCTGTAGATCGGATCAGTAGTCCGTTGAAAATGCTGCGTGGGAATAAACCACCTTCAAAACGTACCAGCCTTCTTCCAGCTCAAGTAACGCGTCACCAACTCAGTCCCTAACGACTGTGGCCGCAAATCCAGCGTATGAACGCCATGTGCGGTCAACCTTTCATGGCATTCATTGCGCGCATTCAGATAGTCCACGGTGCCGCAATAGGTCAACGCTTCATCCAGTGTCTGAACGGTGCTCTGCGGCACTTGATCAAGTACGCCTTCACGCAGGCTCGCCACCAACACTCGATGCTGCTGGCTCAAGCGTTTGACGGCGGTGAGCAGTTCCTCGTCGTCGTCATCGCGCAGGTTGGTGACCAGTATCACCAGCGCCCGACGCTTTTGCCGCGACAGCAGTTGGCTGACGGCCGCTTGATAGTCCGCCGTGCGCTGAGTGCTTTGCAGGTCGTAGACACTGTTGAGAACGATATTGAGCTGACCCGCACCTTTAATCGGTGCGAGGTAATGCGGCTGGGCATTGGCCAGGGTACACAAACCCACCGCATCGCCCTGACGCAGGGCCACGTAGCTGAGCAGTAAACAAGCATTCAGCGCATGGTCGAAGTGCGAGAGTTCGTCGTCCTGGCTACGCATGCGGCGGCCACAATCGAGCATGAAGATGATCTGCTGATCGCGTTCGTCCTGATATTCACGGGCAATCGGTGTGCGCTGGCGGGCGGTGGCTTTCCAGTCGATCTGGCGCAGGCTGTCGCCTTCGCGAAATTCGCGCAGTTGATGAAATTCCAGACCCTGACCACGGCGCTGCTTTTGCCGCACGCCGAGCTGACTGAGCCAGTTGTCCACGGCCAGCAGTTCACCGCCGTAGAGGCGGGCGAAGTCCGGGTAGACGCGGGTGTGATCGGTGACGTCGAGCAGGCGTTTGCCTGTCCATAAACCCAGCGGGCTGGGCAGGTTGATTTCGCAGTGTTCAAAGCTGAAATGACCGCGCTGGAGCGGGCGCAGGCGGTAGCCGACATGGCTGATTTTGCCGGGCTGCAGTTCGACGCTGAGCGGCAGGTTTTCGAAGCTCAGGCCTTCCGGGACATGATCGAAGATGTGCAGGTGCAGGGGCTCGCTGAAGGGGTGTTCGACGTCCAGGCGGATTTCGCTCCAGCGACCAAGTGCGAGGCTGCCGGGCATGTGCCGTTTGACGCGGATGTCGGGCAGGCGTTTGAGGCGCAGGGCATCGATGGCGGCCAGGGCCAGCAGAGCGAGGAGCAAGCCCCAATTGATCGCCGGCAGGCTGGGCGGGAGGGCGATTTGCAGTGCTTGCAAGGTGCCGAGGGCGATGCCGATGGCCATGAGCAGTGTTAGCCAGATTAGTAAGAGTTTTGATGGTTTCATGGCTTGGCACCGGGCTGTTTGTTGCAAAGATCGCAGCCTTCGGCAGCTCCTGCATGAGTGATGTGTAGGAGCTGCCGGAGGCTGCGATCTTTTCTGCCCAAAACGGATTTCACAGGCGCGGCGCCGGGATCTGGTCGAGCAGTTGCTGCAATACCTGATCGACTTGCAGGCCTTCGATGTCCAGTTCCGGGGCGATGCGTACGCGGTGGCGCAGCACGGCCAGCGCGCAGCCTTTGATGTCGTCGGGGATGACGAATTCGCCGCCGCGTAACAGGGCGCGGGCGCGGGCGCAGCGCACCAGGGCAATCGAGGCGCGAGGCCCGGCGCCGAGGGTCAGCCCCGGCCAACTGCGGGTGCTGCGCGCCAGTCGTACGGCGTAATCGAGGACTTGATCGTCCAGCGGCAAATCACTGGCAATGCGTTGCAGCGCTTGCACGTCTTTGGCTTGCAGCACGGTGCGCAACGGTTGCACATCAAGCATGTCGGCGCGGGTCGAGCGACTGACCTGACGCACCATGTTCAACTCCTGATCGGCGTCGGGGTAATCCATGCGCACCTTGAGCATGAAGCGGTCGAGTTCGGCTTCGGGCAGCGGGTAAGTGCCTTCCTGTTCAATCGGGTTTTGCGTGGCCAGCACCATGAACGGCTGAGCGATGGGCAGGGCGCGGCCTTCGAGGGTGACTTGCCTTTCTTGCATCGCTTCGAGCAGCGCCGCCTGGGTTTTCGCCGGGGCGCGGTTGATCTCGTCGGCCAGCAGCAAATTGGTGAACAGTGGGCCTTTGCGCAATTTGAACTGCTCGGTTTGCAGGTCATAGACGGCATGACCGGTGACGTCGCTGGGCATCAGATCCGGGGTGAACTGGATACGCGCGAACTCGCCACCGAAGCAGCGCGCCAATGCACGCACCAGCAAGGTTTTACCCAGCCCCGGCACACCTTCGAGCAGCACGTGGCCACCGGCGATCAGCGCGGTCAGCACGTCGTCGATTACCTGATTCTGGCCAATCAAAGCTTTCTGCAATTCGCTGCGAACCGCTTGCGCCAGTTGGCTGGCGCGCTGGCGTTGCTGGGCGGCGTGGCTGGCGCTGCCGGGCTCGGTCTGTTCACTCATAGCGTGTTCCTCAAGGTTTGCAGGTGGGCGACCTGACGGCAGAACTCGGCGCTGGACAAACGCTGGTTCGGAACCGGGCTCAGGGCCTGGCTGATGGCGCGGGTGGGCTGGCGGGTCAGGCGTGACAGTGCCAGCCATTGTTCGGCAACGTTCAATCGATCAAAACCGGGATGGCGACGGCGCGCGCGACGCAACACGTCTTGTTGCAAGGCTTGCAGCAGCGCTTGCTGACCGTTGTGGCGCAGCAGGAAATCCGCGCTGGCACGCAGGTGTTCCTGCAATTGTCGGCGGCCGCTCGGCGCCGGTGCCTGAAGCGGGCCGTGGCGCACACCGACATGCCACAACCACAGGCCGATCAAGGCGAGCAGGGCGACGATGGCCTGCGGGAAGTAGCGCCAGAGCAAGGTCAGCAAACCGTCGTGTTCGCTGTTGTAGATCAGCGTGACGTCGGTGTCGGCGCTCAGGTACCAGAGCAGCCAGGCATTGTCGTATTGAGCGATGGTCTGGCTTTTCCACAGCTCGGCGTCAGTGACCACGGTGATCGAGCCGAGGCTGTAAGGCAGTTGCATCATGTGCGTGGCTTTGCCGCTGTTGGCCCAGGCTTGCGCGAGGTTTTTCGGGTCGTCGAGGTGGAAGTCCGTGTCGAACCCGGCATAGGCCGGCGCGTCTTCATCCTCCACATAGAGCTTGGTCAATTTCGGGAAGGGGTCTTGCTCAAGGTCTTTGGGCGGATCCTTGAGATCCTTGCTCAGGGATTGATGCAGTTGCACGCGATCGAGCAACAGGTCGTTGCTCTGTTTGGTCTGTTCGTCCCATAACGATTCAGCGACAAACACCAGTCGCCCGCCGGCCCGCGTCCAGTTCAACACTTGCTCGACCTGACGTGGGGTCATGCGTGAACGGTCGTTGAACAGCAGCAGCGTGTGTCGGCGTGGGTCGATATCCGGCAGTACGGAAAGGCTTTCGGCATGACTGACTTTGAGGCCGCGCTCACGCAAAAACATTTCCGCCGCCAGATACGGATTGGCTTGGGCAGCAGGGGACGGGCCGTGATCGACTTCTTCCTGATAAGGCTTGGCCTTGAGAACCAGAAACACGCTCAATGCGATCAGCAGTGCGACGAGCACTGCGCCGACCCACCACGCGGCGCGGCGATTCAACGGGCAGCTCCGTGGCCAAACAAGGCGCGCCAGCCGTCGCACAATTCCTGTTGCAGATGCGCTGCCGGGACTCGATGCCCGTAGGCCATGTTCTGCCAGTGCACAGTGAGGTTGCGACTAAACGCGAGCAACTCCGGTCGCTGCAGTTGTTCTACACGCGCCAGCACCTGATTTTCGGTGTCGGCAGGTTTCAGCGTCAGATCGAAGTCATGCAGCAGATGGCTGAGCAGACCGCGATAGAGCAGGCTCAACGCCGCGCGCGGTTGGCTGAGCCAGAGTTGTTCGGCGCTGGCGGCGATGTCGTCGGGCAAGGTGTCGCGGTTCAAATCCAGACCGAACGCTTGCTGCGGCACCGCTCGTTTTGGCAGCGCTGGCAGTTTCGGCCGGCGACTGACGAAGGCCCGGAGAAACTCGCGGTAACGCCAGATCAGCCAACCGATCAAGGCAATCAGCACACCCCACAACAGCACCTCGATCAGCTTGGCCAGCCCATTGAAGTGTCGACCGTCGAGCCAGCCCAGCAAGGTTTTAAGCCACTGCGGTGCGTCGCCGGGTTTTGCGTCTTTGGCCGGCGTTGCCGGGTCGTCGCCAAAACGGTAGCGGGTGACCGATTCCTTGTTCTTGAACGGTGGTTGTTCGAGCAAGGCCTTGATGCTGTCGTGGGAGGCCTGACTGGTCAGCGGCTGATTTAACAAGCGCGGTGCATCCGGACGGGTGTCGGGTTCAGCCGCCCAGACCGAGGGCACATTCGGCAGCACCAGACAGATCGCCAGCAACAGACCGAGCACGCCGTTGTTCAGGCGCTGGCGCAAACGCCGGAACACCAGTTCGATGTCCCACGCTTCCAGTTGCGTGCGGCGGTTCAGATAGAGGCTGAATCCGCAGGCGGCGTAGATCGGTTCCCACACCACCAGCACCAGCGCATAAAAAGCGTTGGTCAGGTGTTCTAGCCAGCGCCATTCGTGATCGGCCGAGAGAATCAGCGACTGCCAGTCCCAATCGGTTTCCACTTGCTGCGGCAGCAACAGATAGAACAGCACCATCAAGCCGATCCACAGCGCAGTCTCCAGATGCACGCCAATGATGGTCAACCATTGCGCCGCGCCGGCGTTGCGCTGCAACAGCACTTGCAGGCGTTGTTGGCGAGCATTGCCGTCGAGGCCTTCGAGTTGCACCACCGGCAGCAGAAAGCTGCGGCTGAAGCTCAAGCGGCGCCAGGTCAGGCTGGCCAACAGTTGCGGTTTGAGCAGGCGCGGCCATTCGCGCAGCGCTTGTTTGAGGGTGGGCGTTTCGCCGAACAGCGCTTTGGACAGGATGTACAACGGCAGGCGTTCGTACGCCGGTTTCAGCCACCAGAATATAAACACGGCCAGCGTCGGCGAATCCCAAAACACCAGGCTGAGCAGGGCGAACAGCGGCAAGGTGACGATCGCCCAACTGGTCATCAGCAAGCGTCGATGTTGCTGACACATGAGCACGCCCAGATCCATGGCTTCCCAAGTCGTGCGCGGGCGGATCACCACGGTGGCGTCACTCAGGCGCATGGCGTGTCTTTCCGGCGAACAGCAGGTAGCACGCGACCAACGTCCAGAGTCCGGCGCCCACCAGGTATTTAGTCAGCGGCGCGACACTGGTTTTCGACGACCAATAGGCTTCGATGAACGCCGCGATCAGCAGGAACAACATCACCCCGCAGACCAGCAACACGCTTTTGCGCGCCGCGCGTTTCAAGGCCTCGGCGCGGGTCAGGCGCCCGGGCGCGATCAACGCCCAGCCGAGTTCCAGACCGGCCGCGCCGGCGAGAGCAATCGCCGTCAGTTCGAAAGCGCCATGGGCGATGACGAACGACCAGAAGGTCTCGCCGAAACCGATCTCGGTCAGATGCCCGGCCACCGCGCCGATGACCAGGCCGTTGTAGAACAGAAAGAATGCGCTGCCCACGCCCATCAACAATCCGCTGGCGAAGGTCTGAAAGGCGATGCCGATGTTGTGCATCACGTAGTAACCAAACATCACCCAGTCTTCGCTGGCCGCGCGTTCGGCGGGACGCCCGAGGTGGCCGGCGACCGGGTCGTACATGCCTTGCATCTCGCGCACTTGATCGGCGGGAATCAGGTTGTAAATGAGGTCGGGAAACACATACACCAACACCCCTACGCCGATCAGGCTGCCGAAAAACAGCAGCGCGGCGACCAGCACAAACGGCCATTCGGCGCGCACCAGTCGCGGGAAATCGGCGAGGATAAAACTGAGCAGGTTGGCGCCGAGGCGACTGCGATGGCGGTACAGCTGTTGATGGCCGCGCAGCACGTGTTGCTGCAACGAGTCGATGAGGAAACTGCTGTAGCCGCGCTCCTGCGCCAACGCCAGATGCTGGCAAAGACGTCGATAGGTTCTCGGGAATCCGGCGATTTGCGAGGTGTCCTTGCCGCGTTCAAGGCGTTCGAGGGCCAGCGCAAAACGCTCCCATTCGGCCTTGTGGCGACTTTCGAAAAGGCTCTGCTTCATGTCGGGCCCAGTAAACCGCGCGCGATGCCATTGAGTTCGGCAACGGCTTTGGGCGCGGAGATATGCAGCGGCTGGGCGAGCAGGGCGGCCAGTTCATTGACCCGCGCCGGTGACAGTTCGCCTTGGCGTTCGGCAAAACCGAGCACTGCACGTTGTTCGCTTAGCGACAGCGGCACGGGCGAGCGCCGGGGTTCGGCGTCAGGCAATTGCGGGCGCGTCAGCGGGCGTTCGCTGTAAACCACCAGCGTGCCGGCAGCGATGTCGCCGAGGCGTTTGAAGGTCGGGTGTTGCAGGCAACTGAGGCTGCCGAGGAAGTAGCCGAACGGCAGCAGATCAACGAAGCGCAGCAGATTGCGCAACAACGAGGCCGACCAGCCAACCGGCGTGCCGTCATCGTGCACCACGCGCAGGCCCATCCACTGTTTGCCCGGCGAGCGTCCCTGCCGCAGCACTTCGAACAGCACCATGTACCACCAACTGATCGCAAACAGCAGCAGCGAGCCGAGGCCCATGCCGAGCTTGCCGAGAAACGCCAACGCGATAAACAACACGCCCATGATCACACCGCGAATGCCCAGATCGATGGCGAACGCCACGGCCCGCACCATCAACCCGGCAGGGCGCAGGGGCAGGTCGATGCCTTCCGGCGTTTCGACCTGATGCCGCGTATCCAGCGGCGGGGCCAGCGGTGCTTTCCTTGGCGGTGCTGTGGGCTCGAGCATGGGCTACCTGATGTCGCCTGTTCTGAGTGCAAGTGCGTCCGATGCTAGCAGCCTCTCGGGGGGAAACGACATAACTATGTATTGCACAGCATGTGTCGCCAGGTGTTTGAATGTTTCGAGACTGGCCGCGACGGCGGTTGAGCGCCTAGACTTTGCCGATCTTCAGTTCAGGATCCGCCCGTGACTTCAATCTTCTGGTACGACTACGAAACCACTGGAATCAATCCGCGTAACGACCGCCCGCTGCAGGTCGCCGGGATTCGCACCGACCACGAGCTCAACGAAATCGACGAGCCGGTCAACCTTTACTGCCAGCCCAGCGAAGACATCCTGCCGCACCCGGCGGCGTGCGCAATCACCGGCATCACCCCCAGTCAGCTCGCCGAAAAAGGTTTGAGCGAAGCCGATTTCATGACCCGGGTTCACGCGCAATTGGCCGCGCCCGGTACGTGCGGCGCGGGTTACAACTCCTTGCGTTTCGACGACGAGATGACCCGTTACAGCCTGTATCGCAATTTCTTCGATCCCTACGCCCGCGAATGGCAGGGCGGCAACAGTCGCTGGGATTTGATCGATGTAGTGCGCGCTGCTTACGCCTTGCGCCCGGACGGGCTGGTGTGGCCGACCGATGACGAGGGTCGCGTGACCCTCAAACTCGAACGCCTGACCGCCGCCAATAACATCGATCACGGCCATGCCCACGAAGCGTTGTCGGACGTACGCGCGACCATTGCGCTGGCGAAACTGATCCGCGAGAAACAGCCCAAGCTCTATGACTGGCTGTTCCAGTTGCGCAGCAAACAGAAGGTGATGGATCAGATTCGCCTGTTGCAGCCGCTGGTGCACATCTCCGGACGCTTCTCGGCGGCGCGCAGTTATGTCGGCGTGGTCATGCCGCTGGCCTGGCACCCGAAAAACCGCAACGCGCTGATTGTTTGCGACTTGCACCTCGATCCACAGGGCTTGCTCGATCTCGATGCACAAACCCTGCGCCAGCGTCTGTACACGCGCCGTGACGATTTACTTGAAGGCGAATTGCCGGTGCCGCTGAAGATTATTCACATCAACCGTTGCCCGGTCGTCGCGCCGTTATCGGTACTGCGCGCCGACGATCAACAACGATTGGGTCTGGACATGGCGCTTTATCAGGAGCGCGCGCTGCGGCTAACTGACGCACAACAAGTTTGGAAAGATAAAATCGCGGCTATTTATGCCAGCGAAGATTTCACCCCGAGTGAAGATCCGGAACAACAGTTGTACGACGGATTTATCGGTGATCGTGATCGGCGTCTGTGTGAGCAAGTGAGAAACGCTGACCCGGCACATTTGGCGCAAGAGCAATGGCCGTTCGATGATGAACGTTTGCCTGAATTACTCTTTCGATATCGCGCACGTAACTTTGCCGATACGTTGAATTCTGAAGAACAGGCACGCTGGAAATTATTGTGTCAGCAACGTTTGTCGGCCCCGGAATTCGGCGCGCCGAATACCTTGAAATCTTTTAGCGAGGCGGCCGAGCAATGGTTGCTTAGTGCTACGCCAGAGCAGAGCGCAGTGCTCAATGAATGGCAGAGTTATGTCCAGGCATTGCGCAAACGTTTGGGTCTTTGAAATCGAACATGTTTGTTACTAAACGTCAGGCATAAAAAAACGCCAGCATTCGCTGGCGTTTCTTTTTTCGCGGATCGCTCTGCGAAGGCGTTGCGGCTTAGCCCAGCAGGGTAGCCCAGCCTTCAACCACGTCGCCGCCCCACTTGGCTTTCCACTCTTTCAGAGTTTTGTGGTTGCCACCTTTGGTTTCGATGACTTCGCCGTTGTGCGGGTTTTTGTATTGTTTAACTTTGCGAGCACGCTTGGTGCCGGTAGTTTTTACTGCGCCGCCGCGTGGTGCTTTGGTTTTCGACTCTGGGTCCAGCAGCGCGATGATGTCACGCAGCGACTTGGAGTATTCGCCCATCAGGGTGCGCAGTTTTCCTTCGAATTCCAGCTCGGTTTGCAGTTTGTCGTCTTGCGACAGGTTCTTCAAACGGGCTTGCAGCTCTTTGATAGCTTCTTCGGTGGCGCGATATTCGTTGATCAAGGACATGATTACTACCTTAGTAGAATGCTGAATGACAGGGGACAGTGGCGCAATAATAGTCAGGCTGTTTCATCAAGTAAACATTTAACCGGGGTTTTTATTTAAATTAGTTACGAGAAATAGCCGCAAATTGATTGTTCAGTTAAATAGTGTGAAGCCGTCAGCACAGATATTCACAATTGTCTGTTTAACAGTGCCAGCAAAGCGCCATCCCTCTGGCGTTTGTTTCCGTCAAAAAAGTGTGGGTATCCGCCGCCGGCCACGCCAGCGTTCATCAATACTGCAGTTTTCCAGCGCAGTCGCTAGAATGGCGGCCTTTGCGAAGTTCTGGAGTCTTCCCCTCATGCGCACTTTTCGTCTGGTGATTTCTTGCCCGGACCGCGTTGGCATCGTTGCCAAAGTCAGTAATTTTCTGGCAGCCCACAATGGCTGGATCACCGAAGCGAGCCACCACTCGGATAATCAGGTGGGTTGGTTCTTCATGCGTCACGAAATTCGTGCCGATTCGCTGCCATTCGGTATTGAAGTATTGCGCGAGAAGTTTGCGCCGATCGCCGAAGAGTTCTCGATGGACTGGCGCATCACCGACACCGAGCAGAAGAAGCGCGTAGTGCTGATGGCCAGCCGCGAATCGCACTGCCTGGCGGACTTGCTGCACCGCTGGCACAGCGATGAGCTGGATTGCGAAATCTCCTGCGTGATTTCCAACCACGACGACCTGCGCAGCATGGTCGAGTGGCACGGCATCCCGTATTACCACGTCCCGGTCAATCCGCAGGACAAGCAACCGGCGTTCGACGAAGTGTCGCGTCTGGTCAAACAGCACGACGCTGAAGTAGTGGTGCTGGCGCGCTACATGCAAATCCTGCCGCCGGACATGTGCCGCGAATACGCGCACAAGGTGATCAACATTCACCACAGCTTCCTGCCGTCGTTCGTCGGTGCCAAGCCGTACCACCAGGCGTCGCTGCGCGGCGTGAAACTGATTGGCGCGACCTGCCACTACGTGACCGAAGAGCTGGACGCCGGCCCGATCATCGAGCAGGACGTGGTGCGCGTCAGCCACAGCGACAGCATCGAAGACATGGTGCGTTTCGGCCGTGACGTCGAGAAGATGGTGCTGGCCCGCGGCCTGCGTTATCACCTCGAAGATCGCGTGCTGGTGCACGGCAACAAGACTGTGGTGTTCTGATCGAACACACGCAGGCTTGAAAAACCAAGGGTCTGGGCGTTCAATCGCTCAGACCCTTTGTCGTTTAAGCCCCGAGGAAACTTACATGAGTGATCCACTGGACAAAGCCACTTCCAAAGCGCCGGCGACGTTGGGCGAAGGTTGTTTGAGTCGCTACGACCCCGAGGACATGACCCCGGAAGATGGCACCGAGTTTCCCGGTGCGGCCGAGTTGTGGGAACAGTTGCAAGAGTCCGACGATAAACAAAACGATGTTTGAAACCCGATCCCTGTAGGAGCTGCCGCAGGCTCGGGCCGCGATCGGACGATCTTTTTACGTCTGCGGCACTTTCATCAATTTGCGCAACAACGGCCGCCCCAACATCATCAAAAACACCGGCCCCCCCACCAGCAGATAAAAGTAATACGTCACCACCCGCCAAATCAGAATCGCCGCCGCTGCGGTGGATTTCCCCACCATCGGCGCCAACAGTGCCGCCGAAGTCAATTCCGCCGCCCCCGCGCCACCCGGCAATAAACTGAACTGCCCGGCCCCCAGCGACAGCATCTGCACCAGAAAACTCCAGGCCCACTGCAAGTCTGCGCCCAGTCCGCGCAACGCCAGATACAGCACGCTGTAACGCAGCAACCAATGCACACATGTCAGCGCGAACACTTTGATCAGGGTTTGCCAGGGCAACTTCAACGTATCGGTAAACGCCGCGAGAAAGTGCAGCAACTTGCGCGCCCAGCGGCGGCGAGTGCCCGGTTTAACGTTCATCCTCACCAACAAGCGGCCACTCAAGCGAATCAACGCGCGGTGATAACGCGCAATCAACACGCAACTGAACAACCCGCCAAACAACGAAATCGCGCTGACTGTCAGCAACCACTCCAGGCGATCACTCAGATGTTGAAACAACGCATAAATCAGAATTCCACTGAGGGCGCAGAGAAAGAACAGCAAATCGCTGAGTTGATCCATGGCAAACACCGCGCTACCACGGGCCGGACGCACACCGCAGCGGGCGAGCAACGCCATGATGGTCAGCGGCCCACCGCTGCCTCCGGGCGTGGCGCAATAAGCGAACTCGGCGGCCATCACCACGCCGAGGCTTTTCAGCGGCGTGACGCGGTCGCGCTGATCGCCGAGTAACAAGCGCAGGCGCAGGGTATTGATGCCCCAGCAGAGCAGGATCATGCCGAACATGATCAACAGCCATAACAGTGGAAAACTTTGCAGGCGCGCCCAGGTTTCGCCGCCACCGAGCACCACCGGAATCAGCACCGCCGCGAGCAGGCCGATCAACAACAGAATGCCGCGACTCATGCAGCGGATCCCGATTGACCGCGCTGTTGGGCGAGCCAGTGGATTTTGGTCATCGGTACGCGTCCTTCATTCAGTAGTCGCTGCAAGGTGTGCAGCCAGTAATCGCGGGAAAAACCGTGGCGCATGTCCACTGGGTGCAAGCCTAGCCGAATCACCGGCGCCTGGCGCCAACGCTGTTGCCGCTGTTCGCTGACAATCTTCGATAAACCGCGACGCCAGGCGCTGCGGGCACTCCAGACCAGCCCCGGCGCGTCGATGGCGGAGAAACCCGGCAAGTGATAAAGATGCTGTGGATCACTGGTGTAGCTCAGCGGTAATTCACGCAGGGCTTGGCGGGTGCCGTCGCTCATCAACCACGCCGGGGCGACGAAACCGTGCAACGGCCAGTCGTGGCGCTGGAACACTTCGATGCCATCGCGCAGACGGGCGAGGGCGGTTTCGCGGGATAAACGATAGAACTCGCCTTCGTGGGTGTAAACGCGGCGCATGAACCAGTCGCGCGGACTGGTTGGGCCGGGTTCCTGATCGTCATGGAAAAAACCGTGCAAGGCCAACTCATCGCCTCGGGCAACACGCTCATCGAGCAGTCGGCAAAACGCCGGATGTTCGTTGAGGGCGTTGCGCCGATGGAAATCGGGGACGACCAGCCAGGTCATCGGCACGCTGCCCAGTGCGTCGACGGCTTCGACAAACGGTTGGTAATCCGCCCACGTCGACGGTGCCACGTCATGCAGCACCAACAACACGGCGGGGCGATTCAGCGCTTCAGCCATTGGCCACCTTGGGCAGCGCATGGCCGAGGACGGCATGATAGTGGCCGAGCAGACTGTCGACCACCGTGTCCCACGCGTAATGCTGTTCAACGTGCTGTCGCGCTTGCTCGCCCAGTTTCACAGTGCCGCGACTGAACACTTCGCGCACGGCATTGGCCATCGCCTGTGGATTATTCGGTGTGCAGAGCAAACCGCAGGATTCGTTGACGATCTCTTCAAATGCCCCGGCCGCCACCGCCACCACCGGAATGCCGCAGGCCATGGCTTCGAGAATCACCAGGCCGAAGGTTTCCTGATCGCCGGCATGGATCAGCGCATCGGCGCTGGCCATCAATTGTGCGACGCGAGGTGCCGGGCAGAATTGATCAATCACGCTGACATTGTCCGGCACCACGGCGGGCATCGACGAGCCGACCAGCAGCAAGTGATAGCGCGGGCCGAGGCGTTGCATGCATTTGAGCAGCACTGGCAGGTTTTTCTCTTTTGAACCGCGCCCGGCGTAGATCAGCAGGTGGGTGTCGTCGGCGATGCCCAGTTCTGCGCGCAGATTCGGGTCGCGGGCCTCGGGGTAAAAGGTTTGCAGATCGACGCCCAGCGGTTGCACGAAGACATTGCGCACGCCGAGGCCGGTGAGCTTGTCGGCCATTACCTGACTTGGCGCGAGCACGCGGTCGAAGTTGCCGTAAAGCTTGGTGACATACGCTTCGACATTCGGCGTAACCCAATGGCCCATGCGATTGCCGACCAGCAGCGGCAGATCCGAGTGATAAAAGCCGATCACCGGCACATCCAGTTGCCGTCGGGCATCCAGTGCGGCCCATGCGGTGAGGTAGGGATCGCCGACTTCGATCAGATCGGGTTGCAAATCCTGCAGGACGTTTCGCCACGGCGCGAGGCGCAGCGGGAAGCGATAGCCTTTGCCGAAGGGCAGGGCGGGGGCGGGAACCGTGTAAACGCCGTCGTGTTCGCCGAAGCGGGCGCCGGGGATCAGCAGGCTGTGGCGAATGCCGGGTTTGAAGCCCAAACGACGATGTTTGGCATCCAGATACGTGCGCACGCCACCGCTGGCCGGGGCGTAAAACATGGTGATGTCGGCGATGTGCACGGTGAACAACCCTCCGCTGCGTGGTACTCCCTTGGTTGACCTATGTGCGCAATGGATGGTTCGGTCGGAATCCGCGCTGAAGCGGCCCCTCACCCTAACCCTCTCCCGAGGGAGAGGGGACTGACCGAGGTGGATGCTGGAGGTACGCCGACTTGAGAGACCTGAGGTGAACTCAGGTTTTGAAGAGCCCCTCACCCCTCCCGGAGGGAGAGGGGACTGATTGGGGTGGATGTTGGAGGTACGCCGACGTGAGAGACCTGAGTCGAGCTCAGGTTTTGAAAGGCTTGAAGATCTGCTCCCTTTCCCCCTCGCCCCCCTGGGGGAGAGGGTTGGGGTGAGGGGGTAAGCTCTTGATCTTAAATCCTGAAACTACCCACCAACTGCTTCAACCGCGAAGCCTGCTGTTCCAGATCCGAGCACGCCCGCAACGTCGCCTGCAGGTTTTCCACCCCTTCCTGGTTCAGCGTATTGATCTCGGTGATATCAACGTTGATCGACTCAACCACCGCCGTCTGCTCTTCTGTCGCCGTCGCCACTGACTGGTTCATCCCGTCGATCTCGCCAATCCGCAAGGTCACGCTGTTCAAACGCTCGCCGGCAAGGTTGGCAATCTCGACGCTGTCCTGACTGTGACGCTGACTCTCGCTCATGGTGCTCACCGACTCTCGGGCGCCGACTTGCAGCTCCTCGATCATCGTCTGCACCTGCTGCGCCGATTCCTGCGTGCGATGCGCGAGGTTGCGCACTTCATCCGCCACCACCGCAAAGCCACGCCCGGCCTCACCGGCACGCGCCGCTTCGATCGCCGCGTTGAGCGCCAGCAGGTTGGTTTGCTGGGAAATGCTGGTGATCACTTCAAGGATCTGGCCGATGTTCACGGTTTTGCTGTTCAGCGATTCGATATTGCTGCTCGAGGCACTGAGCATGCTCGACAGCTGATTCATCGCCTTGATGCTGCGATCCACCACTTGCTGGCCGTCTTCGGCGAGGCCACGCGCATCGCTGGCCTGGTTCGAAGCCTGCGCGGCATTGCGGGCGATTTCCTGAGCGGCGGCACCCAGTTGATTGATCGCCGCGGCGACGCTGCTGGTGCGCGAGGCTTGTTGATCCGAGTTGTACATCGACGAGTTCGACGCGGCGACCACGCGCAACGCAACTTCATTGACCTGCCCAGTGGCCGACGACACTTCGCGGATCGAGCCATGAATGCGCTCGACGAAACGGTTGAACGCAGTCCCCAACACACCAAACTCATCGTTATTGACGATGGTCAGGCGCTTGGTCAGGTCGCCTTCGCCGTCGGCGATGTCTTCCATGGCGCGGGTCATCACGTGCAGCGGCTGGATCAGAATGCGGATGAGCATGCCGAGCAGGGCGAGGATGATTGCCACGGCGATCACCGTCGCAATCACCGCCGAGGTGCGGAATTCGCTGAGCATGGCGAACGCTTGATCTTTGTCTACCGACAGGCCGATGTACCAGTTCACCGACGGCAAACCTTTGATCGGCGCGAAAGTGACGATGCGGGTTTTGCCATCGACGGTGACTTCGCTGAAGTCGCCGCTGATGCGCGGGGTGTCCTGCGGGAAGGCGTCTTTCAGTGATTTCATCACCAAGGCCTTGTCCGGGTGCACGAGGATCTTGCCGTCGGCGCTGACCAAAAACACATAACCCATGCCGTCAAAATCTCGGGCGGCGAGGGTGTCGATGAGCGATTGCAGGCTCAGATCGCCGCCGACCACGCCGACGCTTTGGCCGGCCTTTTTCGAGGCGGTGGCGATGGAGATGATCAACTGGCCTGTGGCCGCATCGATGTACGGTTCGGTCAGGGTCGAGGTGCTGCTGCCTTCGGCACCTTTATACCAAGGGCGCACCCGTGGATCGAAACCCTCTGGCATCTTCGTGTCCGGGCGGATGGTGAAGTGGCCGGTGGCGTCGCCGAGGTAGGTGGCCATGAACGTCGAGGTCAGGGTTTTCTGTTCCAGCAGGCTGGCGACGTTGGCGGGCTCGGGGTTGATCGAGATGTTCTGGGCGGCGTTTTCGATCAGCAGGATGCGACCGTTGAGCCAGGTTTGAATGTTTCCGGCAGTGACTTCGCCCATCTCGTTGAGATAGTTGTTCAGGTCATCGCGGATCGCGTTGCGCTGCAACCAGTCGTTGTACAGCGTAAACGAGGCGAAAGCGGCGATGACGATGAGGGCGGCGGCAAGCAAAATTTTATGGCTGAAGCGCAGATTTTTGTTCATGGCTTGGGGTTCCGCTAAGGTCTTAATGTCCTGGGCGTGCTTTTATAAAGGCGCGCACTATGGGCAAGGGTGAGTACACGTGAATATTTCCGTCTCTCCTTAGGGAAATGTCCTACCGACTTTTCAGCCAGGTTCACGTTTTATCTATCGGCCAAAGCGAATCAAAGATTAACCATGGGTGACAAAATGCCTGACTCATCGCAACTCGTAATCGGCGCCGATCTCACCGGGCAACCGATTGGCCAGGCCATGCGCCTGGCGAACCGTCACGGGCTGATCGCCGGCGCGACTGGTACCGGTAAAACCGTGACCTTGCAGCGTCTGGCTGAAGCGTTCAGTGACGCCGGCGTGGCGGTGTTCGCCGCTGACATCAAGGGCGATCTGTGCGGCCTCGGTGCCGCCGCCAACCCGCAGGGCAAGATCGCCGAGCGCATCGCCGGTATGCCGTGGCTCAATTACACGCCGCAGGCTTATCCAGTGACCTTGTGGGATATCCACGGTGAATCCGGTCATCCACTGCGCACCACGCTGAGTGAAATGGGCCCGCTGCTGATCGGCAGCCTGCTGGAACTCACCGACAGTCAGCAGTCGGCGCTGTACGCGGCGTTCAAGGTCGCTGACCGCGAAGGGTTGTTGTTGCTGGATCTGAAAGATCTGAAAGCGCTGCTCAATCACCTCAAGGAAAATCCGCAGCTGTTGGGCGAAGACGCCGCGCTGATGACCACCGGTTCCAGTCAGGCGCTGTTGCGCCGTTTGGCGACTCTCGAGCAGCAAGGCGCGGAGGCCTTGTTCGGTGAGCCGGCGCTGCAACTCGAAGACATCCTGCAACCGGCCGCTGATGGCCGAGGGCGTATTCATTTGCTCGACGCCAGTCGTCTGGTGCATGAAGCGCCGAAGGTTTACGCGACGTTCCTGCTGTGGCTGCTGGCCGAACTGTTCGAGCAGTTGCCAGAGCGCGGTGACGCCGACAAACCGCTGCTGGCGCTGTTTTTCGATGAGGCGCATTTGTTGTTTGGCGATACGCCGAAGGCTTTGCAGGAGCGGCTGGAGCAGGTGGTGCGCTTGATCCGTTCGAAAGGCGTTGGCGTGTATTTCGTCACGCAGTCGCCGGCGGATTTGCCCGATGACGTGTTGGCGCAGCTCGGTTTGCGCATCCAGCACGGCTTGCGCGCGTTCACCGCCAAGGAACAGAAATCCCTGCGCGCGGTGGCGGACGGCTTCCGGCCGAATCCGGCGTTCGATACGTTGTCGGTGCTGACGGAGCTGGGGATCGGCGAGGCGCTGGTCGGCACGCTGGCGGAGAAGGGCACGCCAGAGATGGTGCAGCGTGTGCTGGTAGCACCTCCGCAATCGCGGATCGGGCCGTTGACTGAGACCGAACGCACCACGCTGATCGCCGGCTCGCCTTTCAAGGGACGGTATGACAAGCCGATTGATCGCGAGTCGGCGTATGAAATCCTCATGGGTCGCAAAGGCCTGGCGCCGGAGGCTGAGACACCTGCCGGAAAACCTGCGGCTGAAGAGCCAAGCCTCGCCGACAGAGCCGGAGAATTCCTCGGCACCGCCGCCGGGCAAGCACTGAAATCCGCCATGCGCCAAGCCGCGAACAACCTCGGCAAACAACTGGTGCGCGGCCTGATGGGCTCTTTATTAGGCGGCAGCAAACGCCGCTGATCCTGAACTGTTGGAGATCTAAATGTGGGAGCGGGCTTGCTCGCGAAGAGGTCGTGTCAGACGCCACATAGGTTGAATGACACACCGCTTTCGCGAGCAAGCCCGCTCCCACATTGGAATTGCATGAAGATTCAGAATAGAAGTCAGGATTTGTCTTTAGCGTGTGCCGCCAGCCGTTCCAGCGCCGCGCGCAACCCCGGATCACTGATCCCGTCCGCCGTCGCCTGAATCGTCGCCGCGGCATCCGTCGACAAATCCATGGTATTACCCACCACCGCGCGCTGAATCGTCGGCGGCTGCACCTTGAACAGAATCCGCGTCAAACTGGCGAACTCATCAAACATCTGTAACTGGCGCTGCAAACGCTTTTGCTGGTAACGCAGACGCGTGGCCCAATGACCATCGGTGACAATCAGCAACAGACTGCCCTCACGCCACGACGCCACATGGCAATGCTCGCGGGCGGCGGGTTGCAGTTGGCTTTCGAGCAGGCGTTGCAAATGCCCCAGTCGTTGGGCATGGCCGAGGATGGCCTTGAGCGGTTTGGCTTCGCGAAGCAGAACGGCGGGTGCTCTGGCCGTAAGAGGGCGAAATGCCATGATCGAACACCTGAAGTAACAGAAACGCCATGGTAGCAGAAAGCGGACTTTTCACTCGCCCATTGCAATTGCCCCTGCTTTACCCATTAAATCAACAACTAACTTCTTTTCCGTACGACTTGAAGTTGAGCAAAACGCCCCTATTTTAAGTGAGCCCCGTCAAAGCGCAGTGCCAGCATCGTGGAACATCGCCACTTTCCTCACCACCGTTTCCGGGTAGAATGCTCGTTCGCATGCGGCCATGAGGGCTGCTCGGGCGACTCACGGGGCCGCCCTCCATCCCTTTAGTGTGGAAGATCCTGCCGATATGTTTGCGCCTTTGTTAAAGAAACTTTTTGGAAGCAAGAACGAGCGTGAAGTCAAACGCATGCTCAAGACGGTGCAGCTCGTCAATGCCTTCGAAGAGCAAATGGTGGCCCTTTCGGACGATCAATTGCGCGCCAAGACCGACGAGTTCAAGGCCCGCATCGCCAAAGGGGAAACCCTCGACAAACTGCTACCAGAAGCCTTTGCGGTCGCCCGCGAAGCCGGTAAGCGTGTCATGGGTATGCGTCACTTCGACGTTCAGCTGATCGGCGGCATGACCTTGCATGAAGGTCAGATCGCGGAAATGCGTACCGGTGAAGGCAAGACCCTGGTGGCAACACTGGGCGTTTACCTCAACGCACTGTCCGGCAAGGGCGTGCACGTTGTGACGGTGAACGACTACCTGGCCCGCCGTGACGCCAACTGGATGCGTCCGCTGTATGAATTCCTCGGCCTGACCGTCGGCGTCGTGACGCCGTTCCAGCCGCCGGAAGAGAAGCGCATCGCCTACGCTGCCGACATCACCTACGGCACCAACAACGAATTCGGTTTCGACTACCTGCGCGACAACATGGCGTTCAGCATGGAAGAAAAATTCCAGCGCGAACTCAATTTTGCCGTGATCGACGAAGTCGACTCCATCCTCATCGACGAAGCGCGTACCCCGCTGATCATTTCCGGTCAGGCCGAGGATAGCTCCAAGCTGTACATGGAGATCAATAAACTGATCCCGCAGCTGGAACTGCACGTTGAAGAAGTTGAAGGCGAAGTCACCAAGGCTGGTCACTACACCGTTGACGAGAAGACCCGTCAGGTCGAACTCAACGAAGCCGGTCACCAGTACATCGAAGACATGCTCACCGGCGTCGGCCTGCTGGCTGAAGGCGAGAGCCTGTACTCGGCGCATAACCTGGGCCTGCTGACCCACGTCTATGCTGGTCTGCGTGCGCACAAACTGTTCAACCGCAACATCGAATACATCGTGCAGGACGGCCAGGTCGTACTGGTCGACGAACACACCGGTCGTACCATGCCGGGTCGCCGTCTGTCCGAAGGTCTGCACCAGGCCATCGAAGCCAAAGAAGGTCTGAACATTCAGGCCGAGAGCCAGACCCTGGCCTCGACCACGTTCCAGAACTACTTCCGTCTGTACACCAAGCTGTCCGGCATGACCGGTACCGCTGACACCGAAGCGTTCGAATTCCATCAGATCTACGGTCTGTCGGTCATGGTCATTCCGCCGAACAAGCCATTGGCGCGCAAGGACTACAACGACCTGGTGTTCCTGACTGCCGAAGAGAAGTACACGGCAATCGTTGCAGACATCAAAGAAAGCATGGCTGCCGGTCGTCCGGTGCTGGTGGGTACTGCCACCATCGAAACCTCCGAGCACATGTCTGCATTGCTCGAGAAGGAAGGCATCGAACACAAGGTTCTCAACGCCAAGTTCCACGAAAAAGAAGCTGAAATCATTGCGCAGGCCGGTCGTCCGGGCGCGCTGACCATCGCCACCAACATGGCCGGTCGTGGTACCGACATTCTGTTGGGCGGCAACTGGGAAGTGGAAGTCGCTTCGCTGGAAGACCCGACCCCTGAGCAAATTGCCCAGATCAAGGCCGACTGGCAGAAGCGTCACCAGCAAGTGCTGGAATCCGGTGGTCTGCAGGTGATTGCTTCCGAGCGTCACGAATCGCGCCGTATCGACAACCAGTTGCGTGGTCGTGCCGGTCGTCAGGGTGATGCCGGTTCCAGCCGCTTCTACCTGTCGCTGGAAGACAGCCTGATGCGTATCTTCGCCTCTGACCGGGTGAAGAACTTCATGAAAGCCCTGGGCATGCAGCCGGGCGAAGCGATCGAGCACCGTATGGTGACCAACGCGATCGAGAAGGCGCAGCGCAAGGTTGAAGGCCGTAACTTCGACATTCGTAAGCAACTGCTCGAGTTCGACGACGTCAACAACGAACAGCGTAAAGTGATTTATCACATGCGTAACACGTTGCTGGCCGCTGACAACATCGGTGAAACCATCGCCGACTTCCGTCAGGACGTGCTCAACGCCACCGTCAGCGCACACATTCCGCCGCAATCGCTGCCGGAACAGTGGGACGTTGCCGGTCTGGAAGCGTCGATTGCCAGCGATTTCGGCGTGACACTGCCGATTCAGCAATGGCTCGACGAAGACGATCACCTCTACGAAGAAACCCTGCGCGAGAAGCTCATGACCGAGCTGATGGCGGCGTACAACGAGAAAGAAGATCAGGCCGGTGCCGATGCACTGCGCTCCTTCGAGAAGCAAATCGTTCTGCGCGTGCTGGATGACCTGTGGAAAGACCACCTGTCGACCATGGATCACCTGCGTCACGGTATCCACCTGCGTGGCTACGCCCAGAAGAACCCGAAGCAAGAGTACAAGCGGGAGTCGTTCACGCTGTTCTCCGAGCTGCTCGATTCGATCAAGCGCGACTCGATCCGTGTGCTCTCGCACGTTCAGGTTCGCCGCGAAGATCCGGAAGCCGAAGAGCAACGTCTGCGTCAGGAAGCCGAAGCACTGGCCGCCCGCATGCAGTTCGAACACGCTGAAGCGCCAGGTCTGGAGCAACCGGAACTGCTCGGTGAAGAGGTCGATGTGGCCCTCGCCGCCGCCCCGGTTCGCAACGAACAGAAGCTGGGCCGCAACGAACTGTGCTACTGCGGTTCGGGCAAGAAATTCAAGCATTGCCACGGGCAGATCCAGTAAAACCCGTTATCACTGCTGAAATACCCGCGCCGCGACCGGCTTATGCCGTCGCGGCGTTTTGCCATTTAAACCACCGTCGCTGCGCGTGGCGGTGCTGACATCATTGAGTAAGGAGCGCATTCATGGCTGTTGGTCTTGGTCCTTTGCCAACGTTGCACCCGGTTGCCGGTTTTGAACTCGGTATTGCCTCGGCCGGCATCAAGCGCCCTGGGCGCAAAGATGTCGTTGTGATGCGCTGCGCTGAAGGTTCGACCGTGGCCGGCGTGTTCACGTTGAACGCCTTTTGTGCCGCGCCGGTGATTCTGGCGAAGCAACGCGTACAGAACGCCGTGCGTTATCTGCTGACCAACACCGGCAACGCCAACGCGGGCACCGGCGAGCCGGGCCTGGCCGCTGCCGAGCGCACCACCGCCAGACTGGCTGAGCTGACTGGCGTCGATGCCAGCCAGATTCTGCCGTACTCCACCGGTGTGATCGGCGAGCCGCTGCCGGTCGAGAAGATCGAAGGCGCGCTGCAAGCTGCGCTGGACGATCTCTCGGAAAACAACTGGGAAGCCGCTGCCACCGGCATCATGACCACTGACACCTTGCCAAAAGGTGCCAGCCGCCAGTTCCAGCATGACGGCGTGACCATCACCGTCACCGGCATCAGCAAAGGCGCGGGCATGATCCGTCCGAACATGGCGACCATGCTCGGTTACATCGCCACTGACGCCAAAGTCTCCCGCGACGTGCTGCACAACCTGATGCTCGACGGCGCCAACAAGTCGTTCAATCGCATCACCATCGACGGCGACACCTCGACCAACGACTGCTGCATGCTGATCGCTACCGGCAAGGCTGCACTGCCGGAAATCACCCGTGCCGAAGGCGAGCTGTTCGCCAAGTTGAAGCAAGCGGTGTTCGAAGTGTGCATGGACGTGGCCCAAGCCATCGTGCGTGACGGCGAAGGCGCGACCAAGTTTGTCACTGTTGAAGTGAATGGCGGTGGCAATCATCAGGAATGCCTGGACGTTGGCTACACCGTGGCGCACTCGCCGTTGATCAAGACTGCACTGTTCGCCTCCGACCCGAACTGGGGCCGTATTCTGGCGGCCGTCGGTCGTGCCGGCGTGCCGGATCTGGACGTGAGCAAAATCGACGTGTTCCTCGGCGACGTGTGCATCGCCAGCCGTGGCGCGCGCGCGGCGACCTACACTGAGGCGCAAGGCTCGGCAGTGATGCAACAGGAAGAAATCACCATCCGCATCGAACTGGGTCGCGGCGAATGCAGCGAAACCATCTGGACCACTGACCTGTCGCATGAGTATGTGAAGATCAACGCTGAATACCGCACTTGATCTAACCTGAGACCGAGTCGCCTGCATCGCCAGCAGGCTGGCTCCCACAGTAGTTTTGTGAACGCCACAGATCCCCTGTAGGAGTGAGCCTGTTCGCGATGGCGACCTGTCAGGCAACATCAATGTTGAATGGGCCGACCTCTTCGCGAGCAAGCCCGCTCCCACAGGTTTTGGGGTGTACACAACGTTTGTGAACGACCTCAATCACTGTGGGAGCGGGCTTGCCCGCGAAAGCGATGGTTCAGACACAGCAAGTTTTGAAGCTTTCCTCTGACGAAAAGGCGCCACACCATGTCCTTGCACCTGATCATCGGCGACAAACTGCTTTCCTCCTGGTCTCTGCGCGCTGCCTTGGCGCTTGAACTGACCGGCGCTCCTTACACCGAAGAACTGATCAAGCTCGGCAAGCCCGACACCCGCGAGCGGCTGCTCAAGCATTCGCCGACCGCCAAAGTGCCGCTGCTGCAAACCTCACGCGGCACGGTTGCCGATTCGTTGGCCATCGCCGAATACCTGGCCGAACAGTTCCCGTCCGAGCAACTCTGGCCGAGCGACATTTTCGCCCGCGCTCAGGCCCGATCCGCCTGCGCACAAATGCACAGCGGCTTCTTCGCCATGCGCAATCACATGCCGTTCAACCTCAGTCATGACGCGCCGCTCAACCCGGTGCCGCCAGAAGTGAAGGTCGATATCGAACGCATGCTCGCGCTGTGGGCCGAATGCCGTGACGCCGCCACCGAGAGCGGGCCGTACCTGTTCGGTCGCGTCAGTCTGGCTGATGCCTTTTTTGCACCGATCGCCGTGCGCCTGCGCACCTATCAGGTAAAACTGCCGGCCGCCGACGAAGCCTATGTTGAAACCGTCTACCAATGGCCCGCCTTCAAAGCGTGGCAACAGGCTGGACTGGAGGAGTTGAATCCGTGAAACGTGTACACGTCGCCGCCGCCGTCATCCGTGACGACAGCGGCAAAATCCTCATCGCCCGCCGCGCTGACTCCCAGCATCAGGGTGGGCTGTGGGAGTTTCCCGGCGGCAAGGTCGAGGCGGACGAAACCGTCGAAAGCGCACTGGCCCGTGAGCTGAAAGAAGAGCTGGGCATCGTCGTTGGCGCCGTCCGACCGCTGATCAAAGTGCGTCACGATTACCCGGACAAGCAGGTGTCGCTGGATGTCTGGGAAGTCTCGGCGTTCACCGGCGAACCGCACGGTGCCGAAGGCCAGCCATTGGCCTGGGTGACCGCGAAAGATTTGCCGAACTACGAGTTCCCGGCCGCCAACCAGCCCATCGTCGCCGCCGCGCGTTTGCCGGGCGAATACCTGATCACCCCGGAAGACCTGGAAACCCCGGCCTTGCTGCGCGGGATTCAGAAGGCGATTGCTGGCGGGATCAAGCTCATCCAGCTGCGCGCACCGAACGGTTACGACCCGAAGTACCGTGATCTGGCGGTGGACGCCGCCGGTCTCTGCGCTGGCAAGGCGCAATTGATGATCAAAGGGCCATTTGAATGGCTCGGTGATTTCCCGTCGGCGGGTTGGCACATCACTTCAGCGCAATTGCGTAAATACGCAGCGGCGGGGCGGCCGTTGCCGGCTGAGCGCTGGTTGGCGGCGTCGTGCCACAACGCTGAGGAATTGGCGTTGGCGGAGCAGATGGGCGTGGATTTTGTGACGCTGTCGCCGGTGCAGCCGACGTTGACGCACCCGGATGCGCAGCCGTTGGGTTGGGAGCAGGCTGGGGCGTTGATCGAAGGCTTCAGTAAGCCGGTGTTTCTGTTGGGCGGGGTTGGCCCGGCGGAGCGCGAGAAGGCTTGGGGTGTTGGGGCGCAGGGTGTGGCGGGGATTCGCGCGTTCTGGCCTGAGGCCTGATTGTGTATTGAGGCTACTGGCCTCTTCGCGAGCAAGCCCGCTCCCACAGTTGATCGTGTTCCTTCATTTGGAATGCAATCAAATGTGGGAGCGGGCTTGCTCGCGAAGGCGTCCTTCCAATCACTGCAAAGCTAAGGTTTAGCCGCCGGTTGCCACAAAATCTCCGCAATCCCCTGTCGCCGCGCAATCAACCGCGCCGCCACAAACAACAAATCCGACAACCGATTGATATACGCCAGGCCAACCCCGTCCAATGGCTCGATCGCATTCAGATGCTGACAGCGCCGCTCGGCACTCCGCGCCAGGCTGCGGCACACATGCGCCTGCGCAATCAGCATCGAACCACCCGGCAGAATGAAATTCTCCAGCGGCCCCAACTCCTCATTCCAGACGTCGATCGCCGCTTCCAGACGCTCGATTTCCGCCGCGTTCAGCGCCTGATATTGCGGCATCGCCAACTCCCCGCCCAAATCAAACAAGCGATGCTGACAAGGCGCCAACACCTCGATCAATTCATTCAGCCCCGGAGTGGCCTCGCGCTCGGCAAGTAGCCCGGCCAGCAACACGCCGACCTGACTGTTCAGCGTATCGACTTCACCAATCGCTTCGATGCGCGGGTGATCCTTCGGTACGCGGCGGCCGTCGCCCAGGCCGGTTTCGCCTTTGTCGCCGGTGCGCGTGTAAATCTTCGACAAGCGAAAGCCCATGGGTTACCTCGGTAGTTGATTGATTTCAGCCGCGATGGCCGGTGGTGGCGCCAGCGGCAGGCGCAGGGTGAAGCATGTGCCCTGACCGGGCGCCGACTGCACTTCCATCTGGCCTTTGTGATTGTTGGTGATGATGAAGTACGACACCGACAAGCCAAGCCCGGTGCCCTGACCGATTTCCTTGGTGGTGAAGAACGGCTCGAAGGTGCGTTTGCGCACACTCTCGCTCATGCCGATGCCGTTGTCCTCGACCTGAATCTCGGCCCACGGCGGATTGAGTTTGGTGCGCAGAATAATGCGCCCCGGCTCGCTGTCATCTTCACGCTGGTGAATCGCTTGTGCGGCGTTTTTCAGCAGGTTGAGCAGTACTTGTTCCAGCTCGTTGGCAGTGCCGGGCACCGGGCCGAGCGCCGGGTCGAACTGGCGCACAATGGCTTGACCCTTGAAGTCGAAACCGATCGCCAGATCGAAGTCGTTGCCGGCGATTTCCACCGCTTGATCGATCAGCGCCGGCAGGTCGCACGGTGCCATTTCCCGAGTGCTGCGACGGCTGAAGCTGAGCATGTGCGTGACGATTTTCGCCGCGCGCGCACCGGCCTGTTGAATGCCGTCGAGGAGTTTCGGCACTTCGCGGCCTTGCAGGTAACGGTTGACGGTATCGAGTTCGATGCCCAGTTGTTCGGCGGTTTCGATGTTCTTCGGCAGATCTGCTGAAAGGCGTCGACGGATGTTTTGCACGTTGTGCAGGATCGCGCCCAGCGGGTTATTGATCTCGTGGGCCATGCCCGCCGCGAGTCCACCGACCGAAAGCATCTTCTCCGACTGCACCATCATTTCTTCCAGCGACAAACGCTGGGTGATGTCATCGATGCGGATCACCACGCCACGTCCGGCGCCACCCATCAGCGGGTAAAACGTCAGTGCGTAATGCTTCGGCTCGTCGTCCTTGAACCACGTCACCCGTTCGATTTTCGCCACCGTGTGTTGTTCGACGGTTTGCTTGAGCTGCGGCAAAAACGGCTTCAACGGTTCGAAGGCGAGGAAGATCGGCTGGTTTAGCGCTTCGTCCAGACGTGTGCCGGAAAGGGCGCTGGCCTCCTGATTCCATTGGGTGACGTAGAGCTGTTCGTCGAGGGCGATCAGTGCCGAGGGCATCGAGTCGATGATGCTGTTGAGGTAGTTCTGGAAACCGGTGAGCTTCTTCTCGATTTTGCTGCGCACTTGAACTTCCAGTTCCAGTTTGCGGTTGGTGTGGCGGGTTTCCTCGGCCAGACCTTGAGCCTGATCGTAGGCGGCTTGCGAGTCGTCGCGGGCGCGTTTGAGCTGCTGCTCGCGGGCTTCGATGCGCGAAAGCATGGTGTTGAACGCTTCGGCGAGGCTGCCGATTTCGTCGTGGTTGCCGCGTGAGGCACGCAGCGCGTAGTTCTCTTCGCGGGTGACCTGACGCGAGAGTTCTTCCAGTTGATGGATCGGCCGGGTGATCAGGCGTTTGATCTGGCGGGCAATCACCAGCCACAACAGCACGCTGAAAATCAGAATCCCAAGACTCGCGGTCAGGGTGCCGGTGTAGAACGCCATCGGCAGTTCGCTGCTCGCTACCAACAGCAGATGGCCGGGCGCGGTGCCGGGGCGGGGCAGGGTGATCAACTGGTTGCTGCGAAACTCGGTGAGTTGCCAGGCTTCGATGTGCCGGTAGCGTTCCGGTAATTTCAGTTTGTCGCCGCGCTGCACCTGCGCGAGGCGTTCGCCTTTGCCGTCATATATCGCAGCGGCGCGTAATGGCGAATAGCTGTCGAGTTCCTTGAGCAGACGCTCGGCGCTCTCCGGCGACTGCAAGGACTCGCTGACCAGACTCGGGTTGGCGATCAGTCGGCCGATGGTCTGCAAGGCTTGCGGCGCCATGCTTTCCTGGGAAATGTAGTAGGCGGCGCTGATAAAGGTCAGGTTGGCGACCAGCAACACAGTGGTCAACAGCACCAGCAGGGCGGCCAGCAGTTTCTGGCCGACCGGCAGGTTTTCGAGGCGCTGGCGCAATGGCATCAGGTTTATCGCAGCAAAGGAACAAGTGGCCAGCGTAGCCGCTGCTCAGTCGCTGGGCAATCCAAGGCTGTGCAGATGCGCGACGAGGCGCTGCTGCAATTGGTTGAGGTGCGGCAGATTCAATTGATGACGCGTGGCGACTTTGCAGGCGTGGCCCAATAGATAGCTGATTTCGGTGCGGCGCTGGTTGGCGACGTCCTGATACATCGACGAGTAATTGGCCGCCGTCGCCTGAATCACCCGTTCGACTTCCTGTTGCAGGTTTTCAGCAGCAGCGGGTTGGCCGCAGTGCTGCAACAACTCGGCGAGTTCGGCACACAGCGTGGCGACTTCGCAGTGATGATCCTGCAAACCACCGTTGCGGCAGTGGTGCAGCACGGTCAGCGGATTGATCGCGCAGTTGAGCGCCAGTTTGCGCCACAGCCGCGTGAGGATATCGGTACTCCACTCGTGGGGAATGTTCGCGGCTTGCAGATCGTCCAGCCAGATCGGCGCAACCGGTTGAGTGACATCGCCCAGCCAGGTGAAGCCGTGACCGGCGAACACCACGCGCCAGTCGCCATCGCGAAACGCGCCTTCGGTGCTGGACGCGCTGATGCAGCGTGCTTGCGGAACGCGCGTGGCGACGGCGTCCTGACTGCCGAGGCCGTTCTGCAACAGGATCAGTTCGGCATCCGCTGTCAGGCGCGGAGCAAGGCGGGCGATGGCACTTTCGGCGTCGTAGGCTTTGCAGGCGACCAGCAGTCGGCGAATTGGCTCAGGGCTGTCGGCGGTTTCGCCCGGCACCGTATACGTGCTGGCCTGGCCGTGTTCGACGAGCGTTAGCCCGCCGGCCGCTTCATAACTGCGCAGGCGTTCGGCATCGCGCACGATCAATTTCACCGGCAAACCAGCCCGGGCCAGACGCGTGGCCCACAGTGTGCCGAGGCTGCCGGCGCCGAGGACGTGCCAGGTGGTCGACATCAGTTTTTTGCTCGATTGCGTACAGGCATGTGCGGCTCGCCGTGTTCGTAGGAAAAGACCCGTTATAATGAGCCCGATTTTAACCGCAAGCCAAGCGCGCTCCATCCTCATCGAGCGCGCCTTTTTATTGGAGAGATTACATGCCGTCGTTCGACGTGGTATCCGAACTGGACAAACACGAACTCACCAACGCGGTCGAGAACGCCGTGAAGGAACTCGATCGTCGTTATGACCTGAAAGGCAAAGGCAGCTTCGAGTTCAAGGAAAAAGACCTGACCGTGAGCCTGACCGCTGAAGCCGGGTTCCAGCTCGAAGCGATGATCGAAATCCTCAAGCTGGCGCTGGTCAAGCGCAAGATCGATGTGCAGTGCCTTGAGGTCAAGGACGCTTATGCATCGGGCAAGCTGATGAAGCAGGACGCCATCCTCAAGGAAGGCATCGACAAAGAACTGGCGAAGAAAATCGTCGGCCACATCAAAGACGCCAAGCTGAAAGTGCAGGCCGCCATTCAGGGCGAGCAAGTGCGCGTGACCGGCAAGAAGCGTGATGACCTGCAAGAAGCCATCGCTGCACTGCGTGCCAAGGAATTCGGCATGCCGCTGCAGTTCAACAACTTCCGCGACTAAGCCCGGTCAGATGACCTGTGGGAGCGAGCTTGCTCGCGAAAGCTCTATGTCATTCAGCATTGAGTTGACTGACACACCGCCTTCGCGAGCAAGCTCGCTCCCACATTGATTTTGTATACCCCCGGCGGTTTCTGCCGCTTATCTTTCGCGTGCCGAATGGCCGGAAATCAGGAGATAGAAGATGGATTTGAATGCTGAGGTAGACCAACTGGTCAAGGCATCCCAGGCGTGGATCCCGATGATCATGGAATACGGCAGCCGCGTGCTGCTGGCAGTGATTACCCTGGCCATCGGCTGGTGGCTGATCAACAAGGTCACGCAAAAACTCGGCGGTCTGCTGGCTCTGCGCAATGCTGACCTGGCATTGCAAGGTTTTATCAGCAGCCTGGCCAACATCATTCTCAAAGTGCTGCTGATCGTCAGCGTCGCGTCGATGATCGGCGTGGAAACCACCTCGTTCGTTGCGGCGATCGGTGCTGCCGGTCTGGCCATCGGTCTGGCGTTGCAGGGCAGCCTGGCGAACTTCGCCGGTGGCGTGCTGATTCTGCTGTTCCGTCCGTTCCGTATCGGTGACTGGATCGAAGCGCAGGGCGTGGCGGGTACTGTCGATAGCATCCAGATCTTCCACACCGTACTGCGTACCGGCGACAACAAGACCATCATCATGCCTAACGGCAACCTGTCGAACGGCATCATCACCAACACCAATCGTCAGCCGACCCGCAAGGTGGTGTTCGATGTGGGCGTTGATTACGAAGCCGATCTGCAAAAGGCCCGTCAGGTGCTGCTGGATCTGGCCAACGACGAGCGCATTCTGCAAGACCCGGCGCCGCAGGCGGTAATTTCGACGCTGGGTGACAGCGCGATCACCGTTTCCCTGCGTGTGTGGGTTAAAACTGCAGACTACTGGGACGTGATGTTCATGTTTAACGAGCAGTCGCGTGATCGTTTAAAAACCGCTGGTATTGATATTCCTTTTCCGCAGCGAACCATTCGCGTAGTTCAGGAAACAGCAGCGCAGTAACAACCTTGATACCTGGCTTTGCAGTCAGTTAATCAATAAAGACCCAAGAGCTGTTCGCACTCTTGGGTTTTTTATGGCCGCCATTAAAGTTCGCCAGCTAATAGATAGCTGACTAATCTTTGTCATTCGAATGCAGTTAAGCCAGGCATAAAAAAACCGCCCACCTGAATCAGGTGAGCGGTTCTTGTTTAGAGCAGAGCTCTACAGTACTTCAGCTGTGCATCCCTATTAGAGGATGTTCAGTGGGTACTCAACGATCAGACGCACGTCGTTGTTGTCAGACGAGTAGCCGCTGTAAGCACCGTTCGAACGGTACATGGCATAACGCAGACGGAACGACAGGTCTTTGGCTGGACCTTCTTGCAGAACGTACTTGGACTCGGCGTTCCACTCGTTCTCTTTACCTTCACCCAGACCGTTGGTCTCGATGTTGTCACCCATCACGTAACGGGTCATGAAGCTCAGGCCAGGAACGCCGTAGTCTTTCATGTTGATGTCGTAGCGAGCCTGCCAGGATTTCTCTTCGCGACCCACGAAGTCGGAGATCTGGATGGAGTTGGCTACGAAGATTGTGCTGTTACCGTCAACGCCATAGTAGTAAGCGTTGTCGCCGCTCGACTGCTGGTAGGCAACGGTGAACTTGTGCGCGCCCAGGCTGTAAGCAGCGGCCAGGGACCACAGGTTGTTGTCCACACCCAGAGTGCCGTCACCGATGGCGTCGACCAGGTCACCACGGCTGTCGCCCTTGGTTTTGTAACCGTTCAGGTCGAAGTTCAACGACTGAGTGTCGTCGATCGGCAAGGTGTAGTTCAGGTTGATGTAGTACTTCTTGAAGTAGTCATCAGCGTCGGAAGCAGCCAGTGCACCGGTGAAGTTGTCGGTGAAGGCGTAGCTGGCACCAAAGATATTGATGTTGGTCAGGCCTTTGCCGCCGTTACCGTTCTCATCAGGCAGACCGCCGATGCTGTCACGGCCCATACCGGTTTGCTTGCTCAGGGAAGTGAAGCGACCTGCGCTCAGTTCCAGACCTTTGATCTCTTTGGAAGTGATCAGGGTACCGGTCGCGACTTCTGGCAGCAGACGGCTGTCATCGGTAGCGAACACTGGGCTGGCAACAAATTGCTGGCCGTATTTCAGGGTGGTGTCGGAGAGACGGAATTTAACTGCGCCGCCGATTTTGCCCTGGGATTTTTCCGGGTTGCCGTCGCTGTCGCTGGCGAACAGGCCGTTACCGCGGTGGCCCGAGCCGCCGTCCAGTTTGACCGAACCCATTGCCATGGCGTCGAGACCGAAGCCGATGGTGCCTTGAGTGAAGCCCGACTCGTAAGTCAGCAGTTGGCTGACACCGGTGTCCTGGCGATAGCCAGCAGTACCGGAAGAGCCGTTGCCTGCACCGTTTTTAAAGTCACGGTTCATGTATTCCATACGAGTCTTCAGTTTCAGACTCTGGTCGCCGAAGAAACCTTTGGAATCATCCTGAGAAGACGCCACTGCGAACTGCGAGGTGCCTGCTGCAACAGCCAGTGCGATCATGCTCCACTTCATCACGCGCATCGTGATTTGCTCCTTTGGTTTTTAGAAGAGTACTGCCGTCCCACCTGTTTTATTATCTGGGCGGCTCTTTCTTTTTGTGTCGGCGCAAACTTATATCACGCCGACAATGTTGGCGATACTTGCGAATCTAACGTTTCACCTTCTTTACGACGCTGTCGCAGATGGCTTTGTAGAGGTCGCAAATTCACAGTACCGATGCAATCGGGTCTACAACTTTCTCGCTGTTTTTCTAGCCTTTTGCATCGCTAAAAAAGAGTCCCTGGCAAAACACTTGAATCTCCATCGGGCAACCCTGCCACTGTTTTTGTTGGGCTTGAGGCATCCACATCGTGTGGCGCTTATAGTCCATATGTGTACGAATGCAACAAGCGTGCACAAACCGCAATGTCGGTGCGGTTATTTTTCTGAACAGCGCGTGTTACCTGTAAAAACCTTATAAATACGGGGCGCCAAGCCCCTTTCTACAAGGGCTTGACGCCATTCCGGCTATCGTGTTGCCAAGGCATCGGCCGCGTGCGACAGCCAAAAACGTTACCGGTTCACCCCGCCAGTGAGTATTCGGCGGATGCTTCGACGCCTGAGCGTAGACGCACTGTGCGGTTTTGGTGCAAAAAAAATTACACCCTGTCCTGTAATCACACAGTCCGGCATGTGGGTAATCTCGAACGCTTCAATGGTTTTCAGTCATTTACGCGTATTCGTTATCCCTCTCGGTTCCGTGCTGGTGCAGGGCGCCAATAAATGTCACATGTCGGGGCGTTCGGCGAAAGCGCCGCAGGGCACAGCTGTCGTGAAGACTGGCGTATTCGCGGTATGCTTCCGGTCTGTCGCTTGGTGCGCTGCCCATCGGGCTGGCCGCTAAGCTGAATATGTCGATCAGCCGGGAGTGCGCGCAGTGTTTGCTTTAGATTCACGACTTCAACAGGACACGCTGACCATCGGTGACTTCCCGCTCTGCCGCCTGTTGCTGTCCAACGACAGCAACTATCCATGGTTCATCTTGGTGCCTCGTCGCGACGATATCAGCGAGTTGTTTCAATTGGATGTCGCCGATCAGCAGCAGTTGTGGCTGGAAACTACCGCACTGGCCGAGTTGCTCAAGGACTTGCTGGATGCGGACAAAATGAACGTGGCAACACTGGGTAATGTTGTCAGCCAGTTGCACATGCATGTGATTGTGCGCAAACGCGATGACGCCGCCTGGCCGGCGCCGGTCTGGGGCAAACACCCGGCCAAGCCATACAGTGCCGAGCAGGTTGCCGCGATTCGCGAGCGCTTGCGTCTGGTGTTGACCGAAGACTTCACGTTTCTGGAGGGCTGAAGCATGAGCCTGGAACAACGCGTTACCGATCTGGAAAGCCGTCTGGCGTTTCAGGACGACACCATTCAGGCGTTGAACGACGTGCTGGTCGCGCAGCAGCGCGTAGTCGATCGTCTGCAACTGCAGATGGCGGCGCTGCTCAAGCGTCAGGAAGAAATGGTCGGGCAGTTCGAGTCTTTTGATGAAGAGGCGCCACCGCCGCACTATTAAGGCTTTTCTGAAGGCATAAAAAAACCGCGAACAGCCAGGCTGCTCGCGGTTTTTTATTGCCTTGGATCAGCGACGCGGCAGAGCAGCAATCACGTCCTCGGCTTGCAGGCCTTTGTCCCGGTTCATCACCGAGAACTCGACGCGCTGGCCTTCGACCAGAACGCGGTGGCCTTCGCCACGGATTGCACGGAAGTGCACGAAAATATCATCGCCGGAATCCCGGGAGATAAAGCCGAAGCCTTTGGAAGTGTTGAACCACTTGACGGTACCGGTATCACGATTGGTCATGTCATAGCTGGTTGGCGCGGCAGCAGGTGAAGAACGATAGAAGCTGACGGCCAGGTGCAGAACCACGGCAACCAGAGCGATCACCAGGGTGAACAGCACGGCTGGCTGGCCGGCGATGACAGGCATCGGCGCGATCAGGGTCAGGGTTTGCAGGACAACGGTCAGTACCAGAAGCGCGCTGACGAGGTTTTGCAGATGCTGACGCGGGCCTTTGTTCCAGTAAGGAATCACCGGGGCAATGATCAGGTTCAGCAGGCCGAAAAAGGCCAGGTAAAGTGCATCGGGTTGTTGCAGGTAGGGAACGGCTTCGGATTTCAAGCTAGGTATGAACGACAGCAGCAAAGCCGCTGCGCCCATTAGCAGGTGGACGATTTTCAACATTTTAATTGGCTCACGTTTATGACGGCTCACAAGGAAGAGCTGAAGGCGCACGGTTCGCTTCGGAACAAAAATAAGAGGCGTTGGACACGTACACGGCATCAGCCTATGCGCAACACCCCGAAAAATGGGGCATGGCGACACACTGCCTATTTAACAGCAAAGCCTGCGGCTACTCAAATCAGCCCGGCCAGCGGCACAGCGTCGGTCGATTTGTCGCAGCGTCTGTGGCCAATCAAGGCTGCGAGGTGTGGTCAGCCTTGCTAGAGTGGGTCTGCACCTGTTGGATGAATTCAATCGCCGTTAGGGGGTAAACATGGCAATCGATATCGGTATCAGTGAAGAAGACCGCAAATCCATCGTTGAAGGACTGTCGCGACTGCTGTCCGACACCTACGTGCTGTATCTCAAGACCCACAACTTCCACTGGAACGTCACCGGCCCGATGTTCCGTACGCTGCACCTGATGTTCGAAGAGCAATACAACGAACTGGCGCTGGCCGTGGATTCGATCGCCGAGCGCATTCGCGCGCTGGGCTTTCCGGCTCCGGGCGCTTACGCGACGTACGCGCGTCTTTCTTCTATTAAGGAAGAAGAGGGCGTGCCGAGCGCCGAAGACATGATCAAGCAACTCGTCGCTGGCCAGGAAGCGGTGACCCGCACCGCACGTGGCATCTTCCCGTTGCTCGATAAAGTCAGCGATGAGCCGACCGCCGACCTGCTGACTCAGCGCATGCAGGTGCACGAAAAAACCGCGTGGATGCTCCGCGCGCTGCTCGAAGGCTGATCGAAGCGCGCCTGTAATCGTTGGGTTGCAGGCGCGCTGTCCAGACTCTTACTTGTTGCGTTGGCTTATCCTACGTGGCGGGTCAACAAGTCGTCTGGCTATAACTTTGCGTCTGCGTTTTTATGGAGGTCACAGGAAGGGGCTTTGAAAATCCGCAGAGATGGCAAAGGAGTGTCAACGATATGGAAGATGCAGACAGGCGCAACGACAGGGTTGTCGTGCCGCCCCATGAACTGATCGTCGATCCGTTCGTCAATGAGTTCGACATGGCATTGATCCGGCCGCTGTCGCGATCCGTGCGTTTGAATGGTTACGCCACCTGCCTGCGACTGGAGCAGGTGTACTGGAACATCCTCGCCAATATGGCGGCCAATAATTGCTGTTCGATCAGTTCGCTGTTGTCCCATGTCGACCGCGAGGTGCAGTTGCGTCACGGCGGAGTGAAAAATTTCAGTGCGCTGGTGCGGGTGGTCTGTGTGATGAACAGTGGTCGGGAGGTGGCGCCGGCCATCGCGGTCTGAACGGTGACGGTTGCAAGCGAGGTCGCGGCCCGTGCAGTCTTACGGCTGCACAGGCCGCATTTAATGGATATAATCCCGCTCTTTCGCCGCAAAGCCCTGCGCGCGGTAGCAATCTGATCGCCGAGACACCTCCATGCCGATGTACGATTACCAATGTGCTTCCTGTGGTCATCAGTTGGAAGCCATTCAAAAGATCAGCGCTGCACCGCTGGTCGACTGCCCTGCCTGCCAGGCGCCAGAGCTCAAGAAACAAATGTCCATGCCAGGCTTTCGCCTCAGCGGCAGCGGCTGGTACGAAACCGATTTCAAGACCGGCGCCAAGAAGAACCTGGCCGGTGGCGACAAATCTGACTAGGGTTCAGGCCCAGGTCGAACGACACGCGTGAGTGTCCCGATGGCGCACACAGTTTGAGTGCGGCGGGATCTCCACCGAATTTCGAATTACGAGAAGCGAAACCACTACCATGATGCGCAGCCATTATTGCGGCCAACTGAACGAAAGCCTGGAAGGTCAGGAAATTACCCTTTGCGGATGGGTTCACCGTCGTCGCGACCACGGCGGGGTGATTTTCCTCGATATCCGTGATCGTGATGGTCTGGCCCAAGTGGTATTCGATCCGGATCGCGCCGAGAGCTTCGCCGCCGCCGACCGCGTGCGCAGCGAATACGTCGTAAAGATCACCGGTAAGGTGCGTCTGCGTCCGGCCGGTGCCACCAACGCCAACATGGCGTCGGGCATGATCGAAGTGCTGGGTTATGAGCTGGAAGTGCTGAACGAGTCGGAAACCCCGCCGTTCCCGCTGAACGAGTTCTCCGACGTCGGCGAAGAAACCCGCCTGCGCTATCGCTTCCTCGACCTGCGTCGTCCGGAAATGGCCGAGAAGCTGCGTCTGCGTTCGCGCATGACCACCAGCATCCGTCGCTTCCTCGACGAAAACGGCTTCCTCGACGTTGAAACACCGATCCTGACCCGTGCCACCCCTGAAGGTGCGCGTGACTATCTGGTGCCGAGCCGTACTCACGCCGGTTCTTTCTTCGCTCTGCCGCAATCGCCGCAACTGTTCAAACAACTGCTGATGGTTGCCGGTTTCGACCGTTACTACCAGATCGCCAAGTGCTTCCGCGACGAAGACCTGCGCGCTGACCGTCAGCCAGAATTCACCCAGATCGACATCGAAACCAGCTTCCTCGATGAAAAAGAGATCATGGGCCTGACCGAGCAAATGATCCGCAACCTGTTCAAGGAAGTGCTGGATCTGGAATTCGGCGAATTCCCGCACATGACCTTCGAAGAAGCCATGCGCCGCTACGGTTCCGACAAGCCAGACCTGCGTATTCCGCTGGAACTGGTCGACGTTGCCGATCAACTGAAAGAAGTTGATTTCAAAGTATTCAGCGGCCCGGCCAACGATCCGAAATGCCGTATCGCTGCGCTGCGCGTACCAGGTGGCGCGAGCATGCCACGCAAGCAGATCGACGATTACACCAAGTTCGTCGGCATCTACGGTGCCAAGGGCCTGGCGTACATCAAGGTCAACGAGCGCGCTGCCGGTGTTGAAGGTCTGCAATCGCCGATCGTGAAAAACATCCCGCTGGAAAACCTCAACGCCATCCTCGATCGCGTTGGCGCCGTTGACGGCGACATCGTGTTCTTCGGTGCCGACAAGGCCAAGATCGTCAGCGAAGCCTTGGGCGCACTGCGTATCAAGCTCGGTCACGACCTCAACCTGCTGACCTGCAAGTGGGCACCGATGTGGGTTGTCGACTTCCCGATGTTCGAAGAAAACGACGACGGCAGCTTCTCCGCGCTGCACCACCCGTTCACCGCGCCGAAGTGCTCCCCGGAAGAACTGGAAGCCAACCCGGCCGGCGCGCTGTCCCGCGCGTACGACATGGTGCTGAACGGTACTGAACTGGGTGGCGGTTCGATCCGTATCCACCGCAAGGAAATGCAGCAAGCGGTATTCCGCCTGTTGGGTATCAACGAAGCGGAACAGGAAGAGAAATTCGGCTTCCTGCTCGACGCCCTGAAATACGGTGCGCCGCCGCACGGTGGTCTGGCCTTCGGTCTTGACCGTCTGGTGATGCTGATGACCGGCGCCCAGTCGATCCGTGAAGTGATCGCCTTCCCGAAAACCCAGAGTGCTGCTGACGTGATGACGCAAGCGCCGGGTGTCGTGGATGCCAAGGCACTGCGCGAGCTGCACATTCGTTTGCGCGAAACGCCAAAGGCTGAGTAACACGGGCCTGAAGGCGCATCTTCGGATGCGCCTTTTTTCTATCTATAGAAAGCAGGTCGAGATTTTTTGTGTGCTGGCCGCTGCATGAGCAGGGCGGGCAACGTTTCAAAGAGAATTCGGAGCGAGTTATGGCTGGTCATTCCAAGTGGGCGAACATCAAGCACCGCAAAGAACGTCAGGATGCCAAAAGGGGCAAGATCTTCACCAAGTGGATCCGCGAACTGACCGTTGCGGCTCGTCAGGGCGGCGGTGATCCGGGCTCCAACCCGCGTCTGCGTCTGGCGCTGGATAAAGCGCTGAGCGCAAACATGAGCCGCGACATCATCGACCGTGCCGTTGCACGTGGCGCCGGTGCGACCGAAGCGGACAACGTTGAAGAGCTGACCTACGAAGGCTACGGCCCGGGCGGCGTAGCGGTGTTGGTCGAGTGCATGACCGACAACCGCAACCGTACCGCTGCAGCCGTGCGCCATGCGTTCAGCAAGTGCGGTGGCAACCTTGGCACCGACGGCTCGGTGGCGTATCTGTTCGAACGTAAAGGCCAGATCAGCTTTGCACCGGGCGTCGATGAAGACGCACTGACCGAAGCAGCGCTGGAAGCCGATGCCGATGACGTGGTTGCACACGAAGACGGTTCGATCGACGTGTTCACCTCGTTCACCAGTTTCTACGCGGTGCGTAATGCACTGGAAGCGGCTGGCTTCAAGGGTGATGACGCGGAAATCGTCATGCAGCCAACCACCAGCGCCGAGCTGGATCTGGAAGGCGCGGAGAAGGTGCTCAAGCTGATCGACATGCTTGAGGATCTGGACGACGTGCAGAATGTCTACTCCAACGCGGACATTCCGGAAGACGTGGCTGCTCAGCTCGGATAAGAGCGACTAGTCTTCAATGTGGGAGCGGGCTTGCTCGCGAAGGCGGCGTATCAGCAAACATCAATGCTGAATGACACACCGCTTTCGCGAGCAAGCCCGCTCCCACAGTTGTTTTTTGTTGTTATGTAAATCGTGTTTTTTCAAAACCGCAGGCGTTATGACTTTAATTCTTGGTATCGACCCCGGTTCGCGCATCACCGGTTACGGGATTGTTCGCGATACCGGGCGTGGCGGCTGTATCTATGTGGCTTCCGGCTGCATCCGCACCGGTGCGGGCGAGCTGCACGAACGGCTGCAAATCGTTTATCGCGGCGTGCGTGAAATCATTCAGACCTACGGCCCGGTCACCATGGGCATCGAAAAAGTCTTCATGGCGAAAAACGCCGACTCTGCACTGAAGCTCGGTCAGGCCCGTGGCGCGGCGATCGTCGCTGGCGCCGAAGAAAGCCTGGAGATCGCCGAGTACACCGCGACTCAGGTCAAGCAAGCCGTAGTAGGGACCGGCGCCGCCAATAAAGAACAAGTGCAGATGATGGTCATGCACATGCTCAAGCTGACCGCCAAACCGCAAATCGATGCATCCGACGCACTGGCCATTGCCATTTGCCACGCGCACACCCGCTCCAGTCTGCTGCCGCACGGCTTGGGCACCGCACGCAGTCGTGGCGGGCGCCTGCGTCTCTGATAGCATCAGCATCAAATTTCCCGAAAGCGGATGCTTGCGCCTGTGTCGTCGGCCCGAAATCCGCGTTTCGACAGTCGCCAGCCCACGGTTGGCCAACGCTCAAGGATCTGAAACGTGATTGGACGCTTGCGCGGCACCCTGGCTGAGAAACAGCCGCCGCACCTGATTCTGGATGTAAACGGCCTCGGGTATGAGCTGGAAGTACCGATGACCACGCTTTATCGTCTGCCGTCGGTCGGTGAACCACTGACCCTGCACACCCATTTGGTCGTACGCGAAGACGCGCAACTGCTCTATGGTTTTTCCGGTAAACGTGAGCGAGACTTTTTTCGCGAGTTGATCCGTCTCAATGGTGTCGGGCCTAAATTGGCCCTGGCCTTGATGTCGAGTCTGGAAGTCGACGAGTTGATCCGCTGCGTGCAATCCCAGGAAACCTCGGCGCTGACCAAGGTGCCGGGCGTTGGCAAGAAGACGGCCGAGCGCTTGCTGGTCGAGCTGAAAGATCGCTTCAAGGCGTGGGAAACTTCGCCGGCGATGTTTGCGCTGGTGCCGAATCAGCCGGATGGCCCGGCGCCGGTCAATAGCGCCGAGAACGATGCCGTGAGCGCGTTGATTTCCCTCGGTTACAAACCGCAGGAAGCGAGCAAGGCGATTTCCGCGATCAAGGACAAGAATTTGAGCAGTGAAGACATGATCCGCCGCGCCCTGAAGGGAATGATTTAAGTGATTGAAGCTGATCGTCTGATCGCCGCCGCGCACAGCCCGCGTGAGCGCGAAGAAGTCCAGGATCGGGCCATTCGCCCGGTCAGTCTGGCCGACTATATTGGCCAGCCGACCGTGCGCGAGCAGATGGAATTGTTCATCCAGGCCGCGCGTGGCCGCAGTGAATCCCTCGACCACACGCTGATTTTCGGCCCGCCGGGCTTGGGTAAGACCACGCTGGCCAACATCATTGCCCAGGAAATGGGCGTGTCGATCAAGAGTACCTCGGGCCCGGTGCTTGAGCGTCCCGGGGATCTGGCGGCATTGCTGACCAATCTCGAACCGCATGACGTGTTGTTCATCGATGAAATCCATCGCCTGTCGCCGATCGTGGAAGAAGTGCTGTACCCGGCGATGGAAGATTTCCAGCTCGACATCATGATCGGCGAAGGGCCGGCGGCGCGTTCGATCAAGCTTGATCTGCCACCGTTTACCCTGGTCGGTGCCACGACGCGCGCCGGTATGCTGACCAACCCGCTGCGTGACCGCTTCGGTATCGTCCAGCGTCTTGAGTTCTACAGCACCGCCGATCTGTCGACGATTGTCAGTCGTTCGGCGGCTATTCTCGGTTTGCCACTGGATCCGGAAGGCGCCTTTGAAATTGCTCGCCGTGCCCGTGGTACGCCGCGTATCGCCAACCGTTTGTTGCGGCGCGTGCGTGATTTTGCTGAAGTCCGCGCCAAAGGGCACATCACCAAGTCGGTCGCCGATCTGGCGTTGAACCTGTTGGACGTTGATGAACATGGCTTCGACCATCAGGATCGACGTCTACTGTTGACCATGATCGAGAAGTTCGACGGCGGGCCAGTCGGTATCGACAGTCTGGCGGCGGCGATCAGCGAAGAGCGCCACACCATTGAAGACGTGCTGGAGCCGTACCTGATTCAACAGGGCTACATCATGCGCACACCACGGGGCAGGGTGGTGACCCGGCATGCGTACCTGCATTTCGGTTTAAACATTCCGTCACGAATGGGCGAAATGCCCGTGGCAGACGAGTTTCTCGATGCCGTGGACGATTAATACACATTTGTTGTCGATTTATTCAGGGTTTGTACTGTCAGACGACGGTACTTTTGCGTTAAAGCTTTGAAACCATGAAAAACAGTTGCCTGGCCGGATTGGCAACCTGAGGAGTAAGCACTAGAGTATGCGCGCGCAAAACGGGCTTGGGCCGTTCGCACATCGTTGTCGCGTTTATTACGAGGACACCGATGCGGGCGGCATCGTGTATTACGTTAATTACCTCAAGTTTATGGAACGGGCTCGAACCGAGCGGCTGCGTGAACTGGGCTTTGCCCAATCGCAGTTGGCAGGGGAGGATCTGTTGTTTGTCGTGCATTCCAGCGAAGCGCGTTACCACGCGCCGGCGCGACTGGATGACGAACTGCTGGTAAGCGCTGAAGTAATCGAATTGAACCGTGCCAGCCTGCGCTTTAAACAGCAGGTCAGGCGGGCTACGGATAATGTGCTGCTCTGTGAAGGGCAGTTTTTGGTGGCCTGTGTGCGCACTAACAGTTTGAAACCCCGGGCCCTTCCCGAAGACTTGCGTGCGGCCTTTGCCGACGCGGTCGGCCCGGGTACACACTCAAAGCAGGAGATAAAGCGTGGAAGCTAACGTCGTCGACCATTCCTCCATGTGGAGCCTGGTCAGCAATGCCAGCATCGTGGTGCAGTTGGTAATGTTGACCCTGGTGGCCGCATCGGTGACCTCATGGATCATGATCTTTCAGCGCAGCAATCTGCTGCGTGCCGGTCGACGCGCCCTGGAGAGCTTCGAAGAGCGCTTCTGGTCGGGTATCGATCTGTCCAAACTGTACCGTCAGGCGGGCAGCAACCCGGATCCGGATTCGGGCGTCGAGCAAATCTTCCGCGCCGGTTTCAAAGAGTTCTCGCGTCTGCGTCAGCAGCCAGGTGTCGACCCTGAAGCGGTGATGGAAGGTGTGGCCCGTGCCATGCGCGTTGCCATTTCCCGTGAAGAAGAGAAACTCGAGCAAAGCCTGCCGTTCCTCGCCACCGTTGGTTCGGTCAGCCCGTACATCGGTCTGTTCGGTACCGTGTGGGGCATCATGAACTCCTTCCGCGGTCTGGCCAGCGCCCAGCAAGCAACCCTGGCCACTGTGGCCCCGGGTATCGCCGAAGCCCTGATCGCCACCGCGATCGGTCTGTTCGCCGCGATCCCTGCGGTTATCGCTTACAACCGTTTCGCCGCTCGCAGCGAAACCTTGCTGGGCCGCTACTACACCTTCGCCGATGAATTCCAGGCGATCCTGCACCGCAAAGTGCACACCAGCGAAGAATAAGCAGGTAATTTCCAATGGCTTTAATCGCTCGAGCTCGCAAAAAGCGCAAGCCGGTCGCCGAGATGAACGTGGTGCCTTACATCGACGTGATGTTGGTGCTGCTGGTCATCTTCATGGTGACCGCGCCGATGCTCAATCAGGGCGTGAAAGTTGATCTGCCCAAGGTTTCCAGCGAAGCCTTGCCGCAGGACAACAACACGCAAGTCCTGACCATTTCGATCAAGGCTGACAAGACCTACTACTGGAACCTTGGCAGCGAAGTCGATACCGAGAAGCAACAGGACAGGGCCATGACCCTGCCGCAAATGACCGACGCGGTGACCAAGATCATTCGTGCCGGCACCGAAGGCGGCAAGCGTACCCAGGTCTTCATCCGCGGTGACAAGACCGTCGATTATGGTTCCGTCATGGGCGCCATGGGCGGGTTGCAGAAAGCCGGGGTCGGTAATGTTGGTTTGATTACCGAGGCCCCCTGATGCAGCAACAGCGAGAGCCGTCCGCCTCGGAAAGCTACTTCTGGCCTAGTGTTCTGGCAATTGTCCTGCACGTGCTGGTGTTCGGCATGCTGTTCGTCAGTTTCGCCTTTACACCAGAGCTGCCGCCGGCCAAGCCGATTGTCCAGGCGACCCTGTACCAGCTGAAATCGAAAAGTCAGGCAACCACCCAGACCAATCAGAAGATTGCGGGTGAGGCGAAGAAATCCGCCGCGCGTCAGACCGAAGTCGAGCAGATGGAGCAGAAAAAGGTCGAGCAGGAAGAGATCAAGGCTGCGGCGGAACAAAAGAAAGAAGAAGCGGCTCAAAAAGCCGAGGAAGCCAAGAAGGCCGACGAGTCGAAAAAAGCGGACGAAGCGAAAAAGGCTGATGAAGCCAAAAAAGCCGACGACGCGAAAAAGGCTGAGGCGAAAAAGGCAGAAGAGAAACAATTGGCTGATATAGCCAAGAAGAAAGCCGAAGACGAAGCCAAAAAGGCTGCTGAAGAAGAGGCCAAGAAAGCGGCCGCTGAAGAAGCCAAGAAGAAGATTGTCGAAGACGCGAAGAAGAAAGCCGCCGACGACGCCAAGAAGAAAGCTGAAGCTGACGAGGCGAAGAAGAAAGTCGCCGACGAAGCGAAGAAGAAAGCTGCTGCCGATGCTGCGAAGAAGAAAGCGCAGGATGCGGCACGTAAATCGACCGAAGACAAAAAGGCTCAGGCCTTGGCCGATTTGCTTTCCGACACGCCGCAGCGCCAGCAGGCTTTGGCGGATGAGCAGGGTGACGAAGTCGCGGGCAGTTTCGATGACCTGATTCGTGCGCGAGCAGCAGAAGGTTGGGCTCGACCACCTTCGGCACGTAAAGGCATGACGGTCGTGCTGCAAATCGGCATGTTGCCGGACGGTACGGTGACTTCGGTCAGCGTGTCCAAGTCCAGCGGCGATGGTCCGTTTGATGCTTCGGCAGTGGCGGCAGTGAAGAATATTGGACGTTTGACAGAAATGCAGGGAATGAAGCCGAGCGATTTCGCTCCGTATCGTTCATTCAAGATGACATTCACACCTGAGGATCTAGCCTTGTGAGAAACCTTCTTCGAGGAATGCTGGTCGTGATCTGCTGCATGGCAGGGATCGCGATGGCTGATGAAAAGAACATTCTGGTTACCAGCGGCAGTGATCGGGCTACTCCGATCGCGGTTGTACCGTTTGGTATGCAGGGCGGTGCCGTCCTGCCGGACGACATGGCTGAAATCATTGGTAACGATTTGCGTAACTCGGGCTACTACTCGCCGATTCCAAAGCAAAACATGATCAGCCAGCCAAGCCAGCCGAGCGAAATCATCTTCCGTGACTGGAAGGCGGTGGGTGCTCAATACATGATGGTCGGCAGCATTGCTCCAGCCGGCGGTCGCCTGCAGGTGCAATGGGCACTGTTCAACGTTGCCACCGAACAGAAAGTGGCTGACGGCAGTGTCTCCGGTACCACGGATCAAATCCGCGACATGGCGCACTTCATTGCTGACCAGTCGTTCGAAAAACTCACCGGTATCCCGGGTGCGTTTTCGACTCGCCTGCTGTACGTGACGGCCGAGCGTTTCTCCGAGAAGAACACTCGCTACACCCTGCAACGTTCGGACTACGACGGTGCTCGCGCCGTGACTCTGCTGCAATCGCGTGAGCCGATCCTGTCGCCGCGTTTCGCACCGGATGGCAAGCGCATCGCCTATGTTTCGTTTGAACAGCGCCGTCCGCGCATCTTCATGCAGAACATCGACACCGGTCGCCGTGAGCAGATCACCAACTTCGAAGGTTTGAACGGTGCACCGGCCTGGTCGCCGAATGGTGATCGTCTGGCGTTCGTCCTGTCGAAAGACGGTAACCCGGACATTTACGTGATGAACCTGGCTTCGCGTCAGATCACTCGCGTGACCGCAGGTCCAGGCATCAATACCGAACCGTACTGGGGCAAGGATGGTTCGACCATCTACTTCACCTCGGATCGCGGCGGCAAGCCACAGATCTACAAAACCAGCGCCAGTGGCGGCGGTGCGGAGCGAGTGACCTTCATCGGTAACTACAACGCCAACCCTAAATTGTCGGCGGATGAAAAGACCCTGGTGATGATCCATCGTCAGGACGGTTTCACCAATTTCAAGGTGGCAGCCCAGGATTTGCAGCGAGGTAGTGTAAAGATCCTCACTGATAGCACTCTGGACGAGTCGCCTACTGTTGCGCCCAACGGCACCATGGTAATCTACGCCACCCGCCAACAGGGCCGGGGAGTCTTGATGCTCGTGTCCATTAATGGACGCGTTAGGCTCCCGCTTCCTACCGCTCAAGGCGAAGTCAGAGAACCGTCCTGGTCCCCTTACCTGAAGTGAGCGGGCGCTACACGTTTTACTTAACACACTGGGGTTCATTAGGAGTTTCACGATGGAAATGCTGAAGTTTGGTAAATTTGCTGCGCTGGCTCTGGCCATGGCTGTAGCTGTAGGTTGCTCGTCCAAAGGCGGCGACAACGCCGGTGAAGGCGCTGTTGATCCAAACGCTGGTTACGGCGCAAACACTGGTGCCGTTGACGGTTCCCTGAGCGAAGAAGCTGCTCTGCGCGCAATCACCACCTTCTACTTCGAATACGACAGCTCGGACCTGAAGCCAGAAGCCATGCGCGCTCTGGACGTTCACGCCAAAGACCTGAAAGCAAACGGCGCTCGCGTTGTTCTGGAAGGCAACACCGACGAACGTGGTACTCGTGAGTACAACATGGCACTGGGCGAGCGTCGTGCGAAAGCCGTTCAACGCTACCTGGTACTGCAAGGTGTTTCCCCAGCTCAGCTGGAACTGGTTTCCTACGGCGAAGAGCGTCCAGTTGCTACCGGCAACGACGAGCAGTCCTGGGCTCAAAACCGTCGCGTCGAACTGCGTAAGTAATTCGATATGCGAACGTGCCGTCGTGCTGTAACTGTTCTGGCTCTCAGCCTCGCGCCGCTTGCAGCGTGGGCTGCGGTTCCTGTGGTCGATGACAACTCCGGTTATAACAATAGCGGGAGCAGTTATCCGCCTGCAGGTTACGGTACGAACGGCGCCTATGCCGGGGGAGCGGCTTCGGCCCCTGCCTCGGCACAAGGCATGCTGTTCAACCAATTGCAACAGATGCAGGATCAGATCTCGCGCCAGCAAGGCGTGATTGAAGAACTGCAGAATCAGGTTGCGCGCATGAAGCAGGAATCCCTGGAGCGATACCAGGATCTTGATCGGCGCATAGGATCCGGTGCTGCACCTGCCGCGACTCCCGAGAATTCTTCTGCCGGTGGCGACGCAAGCGCTGCTGCCGGTGCTGCCGCTGGTGCAGGGGCTGCTGCTGCAGCAACCCAGGCCCCGGCTGCGGGTAGCGAACCGGCTGATCCGGCCAAAGAAAAGCTGTATTACGATGCCGCTTTCGACCTGATCAAAGCCAAGGATTTCGACAAGGCCAGCCAGGCTTTTGCCGCTTTCCTGCGCAAATACCCGAACAGCCAATACGCGGGCAACGCCCAGTACTGGTTGGGCGAAGTCAACTTGGCCAAAGGCGATCTGCAAGGTGCGGGTCAGGCTTTCGCCAAGGTTTCGCAGCTGTATCCCAAGCACGCCAAAGTGCCGGATTCGCTGTACAAGCTGGCTGATGTAGAGCGCCGCCTTGGTCACACCGACAAGGTCAAAGGCATTCTGCAGCAAGTGGTGGCCCAATATCCGGGTACCTCCGCCGCTCAGTTGGCCCAACGCGATCTGCAACGCATGTAAGGCCGTTTGACCTTTCAAGAAGAAACCCGCGCTTGTCGCGGGTTTTTTCGTTAGAATTCACGCCCTTTTTCTGAAACACGCTTCTTGCGGTCTACGCGTTGGCGGGATTGCCTGAAGTGCCTGACGGAGGCGGACAGCCTGTTTAGCTGTTACGCCCGTGGCGACTATGCAAGACACATTGAGAATCACCGAAGTTTTCTACTCTTTGCAGGGGGAAACGCGGACTGCCGGGCTGCCCACTGTTTTTGTGCGCCTGACCGGTTGCCCTTTGCGTTGCCAATACTGCGACAGCGCCTATGCGTTCAGTGGCGGCACCGTGCGCAGCCTCGACGACATCCTCGAGCAAGTGGCCGGATTTCGTCCTCGCTACGTTTGTGTCACCGGCGGTGAGCCGCTGGCACAACCCAATGCCATTCCTCTGCTTAAACAGTTGTGTGATGCCGGTTACGAGGTCTCGCTGGAAACCAGCGGCGCCCTCGACGTCTCGGCGGTCGATCCGCGCGTCAGTCGCGTGGTTGACCTGAAAACGCCGGGTTCGAAAGAAGCCCATCGCAACCGTTACGAAAATATCGAATTGCTGACCCCCAACGATCAGGTGAAGTTTGTCATCTGCTCGCGGGAAGACTATGACTGGGCGGTATCGAAACTGATTCAGTACGGGCTTGATCGACGTGCGGGCGAAGTGCTGTTTTCGCCAAGTCATCATGACCTCAATGCCAGGGATCTGGCGGACTGGGTGGTGGCAGACAACCTGCCAGTGCGGTTGCAACTGCAGCTGCATAAATATCTATGGAATGATGAGCCGGGGCGCTGATATGACTGAACAACTGAACACTAACGAAAAACGTGCGGTAATCCTGCTGTCCGGTGGTCTCGACTCGGCAACGGTCGTGGCCATGGCCCGCGCTGAAGGTTACGCCTGCTACACCATGAGCTTCGACTACGGTCAGCGCTCCCACGCCGAATTGCACGCCGCTGCACGCGTCGCCCGCGATTTGGGTGTGGTCGAGCACAAAGTGATTGGCCTGAACCTGAACGGCATGGGCGGCTCGGCCCTGACCGACACCAGCATCGACATTCCGGAAGAACTCGGCGAAGGCATTCCGGTGACCTACGTGCCGGCACGTAACACCGTGTTCCTGTCGTTGGCATTGGGTTGGGCAGAAGTAGTTGGCGCGCGCGACATCTTTATCGGTGTGAACGCGGTGGACTATTCCGGTTACCCGGATTGCCGTCCCGAGTTCATCGAGTCGTTCGAGCGCATGGCCAACCTGGCAACCAAGGCTGGCGTGGAAGGCAATGGCTTCCGCATCCAGGCGCCGTTGCAGAACCTGAGCAAGGCGCAGATCGTCCAGGCCGGCGTGAAGCTGGGCGTTGATTATGGTCTCACCGTTTCCTGCTATCAGGCCGACGATGAAGGCCGCGCGTGCGCCAAATGCGACAGCTGCCGCCTGCGTGCGGAAGGCTTCGCGGCCGCTGGTGTGGACGACCCAACACCTTATTTTTGATTATTTTCAAAAAGGTGTTGAATAGTCCTTAAAAATCAGTATTATACGCGCCACCACACAGCGGGTCGTTAGCTCAGTTGGTAGAGCAGTTGGCTTTTAACCAATTGGTCGTAGGTTCGAATCCCACACGACCCACCATTTTTGGCGGTTTAGAAAATCCGGAAGGCCCACGCAAGTGAGGATTTCCGGGTTTTTTTTTGCCTGCAATTCGGCCCCGCGTCGTTTCAGTGTCAGCAGCGCTGACGCAGGTCAGAATGATCTTTTGTATCAACGGGATATTCTGTAGCCTTGCGCAGCTTCAATGCTGTCCGTGCCTGATAATACTCACTCTCCCGGCGGTACCCTCAAGCGGTCCGGAGCCGGGTGTATACTCGACTTTCGCGCGAACGCGCCTGCAGGTCTTGCGAACATGACGCAGATTTCCGAACGCCTTCTGGTTCAAGCCCACCTCGATGCCAAACAGCCCAAACCGCTGACGGCTGAGGAAGAGGCTTATTACCGTGCCGCCATCGCCGCCGAGCTCAAGGCTCAGGACGCGGTGCTGGTTGCCCACTTTTATTGCGACCCGGTGATTCAGGCTCTGGCCGAAGAAACCGGCGGTTGCGTGTCCGACTCCCTGGAAATGGCGCGCTTCGGCAACGCCCACCCGGCCAAGACCGTGGTGGTCGCCGGCGTGAAGTTCATGGGCGAGACCGCGAAGATTCTCAACCCGGAAAAACGCGTGCTGATGCCGACGCTTGAGGCGACCTGCTCGCTGGATCTGGGTTGCCCGGTCGACGAGTTCTCGGCGTTCTGCGATCAGCACCCGGAGCGTACGGTGGTGGTCTACGCCAACACCTCCGCTGCTGTTAAAGCGCGAGCCGACTGGGTGGTGACATCGAGTTGCGCGCTGGAGATCGTCGAAAGCCTGATGGACAACGGCGAGACGATTATCTGGGGCCCTGACAAGCACCTGGGGACGTACATCCAGCGCAAGACTGGCGTCGACATGCTGTTGTGGGACGGTGCCTGTATCGTCCACGAGGAGTTCAAGTCCAAGCAGCTCGAAGACATGAAAGCGTTGTACCCGGACGCCGCGATTCTGGTGCACCCGGAGTCACCGACCTCGGTGATCGAGCTGGCAGACGCCGTGGGCTCGACCAGTCAGCTGATTGCCGCTGCACAGTCGTTGCCGAACAAGACGCTGATCGTTGCGACCGACCGTGGCATCTTCTACAAGATGCAGCAGCTGTGCCCGGACAAGGTCTTCATCGAGGCGCCAACCGCCGGTAACGGCGCAGCGTGCCGCAGTTGCGCACATTGCCCGTGGATGGCCATGAACACCCTTGAGCGCACGCTGAAGAGCTTGAAGGAAGGCACGAACGAGATCTTTGTCGATCCGGCGCTGATTCCGCAGGCGATTCGCCCGTTGAAGCGCATGCTCGACTTCACCCAGGCTGCACGGATGAAGTTGGCCGGTAACGCCTAAAAGCAAAAGATCGCAGCCTTCGGCAGCTCCTACATTGATCCCTGTAGGAGCTGTCGAAGGCTGCGATCTTTTTTGTGGGCGCTTACTTTTGTTTCTTCGGGATTCGCACCACGCGCGTATCCGAATAGATGTCATGCCACGTGCGCTTCTGCTTGTCGTACAGCGACCAGAAAAAACCCAGTCCCACGCACAGCCACGACGCAATCGACACCATAAACCGCAACAGCGCCTGCCACAGGCTGATCGCACTGCCATCCGCGTTCTGCACGCGAATCCCCCACACCTGCATGCCCAGTGTCTGCCCGCCGTGGGTCCAGAACTTGGCGAAGAAGGCGAACAACACCAACAGCAGCACGGTGGAGTACAGCGGATCGCCGTCCATTTTTCCGGCATCGGTCAGCACGCGCAGGCGTTCTTCGCCGATGATCGCGGCCTGGATCAGTTTGTAAATGAAACCGGTGACGATCAACAGTGCCGTGCACAGCAGAAAGTCATAGAACATCGCGGCCAGACGACGGCCCAGGCCAACGGCAGGAAAATCGCCCTGGGGAGTGAGCAGGTTTTTCGACATGGCAGCCTCTGGACGCAAAAGGAAGCGCCATTTTACGGGTTCGCGCGCACAAAAAAGCCCCTGATATCAATATCAGGGGCTTTTTCGTTACAGAAGATTAGGCTTCTGCTTGTACTTCGTCAGCCTGCATGCCTTTCTGGCCTTGCACAGCAACGAAAGTCACTTTCTGGCCTTCTTTCAGGCTCTTGAAGCCGTTGCCCTGAATGGCGCGGAAATGCACGAACAGATCCGGACCGCTTTCTGGAGTGATAAAACCAAAACCTTTCTCGTCGTTAAACCACTTGACGGTACCGCTCTGACGTGTGGACATTTCTTATTTCCTTTGACGCAAAAATTAATGACAGTCTCTTTCACATGAAAGAGTACTGGGGCTGGTTGCAGGAGAGTAAGAAGACGTCGAACGGGATGTAGCTAACTTGTAGGCTACTGCCCAGGTCACGATTCAAAGCTGACCCATGCAAACACAGTGAACAAACTCTACGCCAACTACGGGAGAAAAAACAAGCCCCCGTGAAGGCCCCGGTTTCCCTACGCTTGATGGCAATTAGTCAGTTCACTAGTGCGGCTTAGGCGATTCGCTTGTTCAATTGTTTTCGATCGTTATAAGCAAAGTTCATATTCGAATAGAAGGGTGGGAGGTGCACTGTTTTATGGCGGTTGCGTTACACATTAGTGCACGTTTAACGCAACCGCGTTACTTATAGAAACAGTCAATCAACCACGGTAGTAGCGTTGCGGAACAAATGGCATTTTGCTTACAAGCATTGGCACCTTTTTCCCACGCACGATGGCCCATACGACGGTATCGATCGCGTTATAAGCCTTGTCGAGGTAACCCATCGCCAAAGGCCCGCCAAGAGTCGGACCGAAACCGCCGCTGCACACGCTGCCGATGATCTCGCCGGCTTCGTTGACGATTTCGGCGCCTTCGCGCACCGGGGTACGTTCTTGCGGCAGCAGGCCGACGCGTTTACGTGCGACGCCATTCTGTTGCTGTGCGAATACCTGCTCTGCACCCGGGAAACCACCGGCCCGCGCGCCGTCTGCACGACGGGGCTTGGAGATCGCCCACAACAGGCTGGCTTCGATCGGTGTGGTTTCGGTGTTCATGTCGTGGCCGTACAAGCACAGGCCGGCTTCGAGGCGCAGCGAATCGCGGGCGCCGAGGCCGATGGCCTGGACTTCCGGTTCGGCGAGCAGGGCACGGGCGAGTTTTGCTGCATCAGCGGCAGGAACGGAGATTTCGAAACCGTCTTCACCGGTGTAGCCCGAGCGGCTGACGAAACAATCCACGGCCAGCAACGACACGCGGTTGAATTGCATGAAGGTCATCTTCGCGACTTCAGGTGCAAGGCGCGCCAGCACCGTAACGGCTGCCGGGCCTTGCAGCGCCAGCAGGGCGCGCTCTTCGAACAGCTCTGTGATGGTGCACTGGTCGCCGATGTGTTTTTGCAGATGGGCGAGATCCTGATCCTTGCACGCGGCGTTGACCACCAGGAACAGTTCGTCGTTGCCGAGGTTGGCGACCATCAGGTCATCGAGGATGCCGCCGGTCTCGTTGGTGAACATGGCGTAACGCTGCATGCCCACCGGCAGGTCGATGATGTCCACCGGCACCAGGGTTTCCAGGGCTTTGGCGGCGTTGGCGCCGGTCAGGCGGATCTGGCCCATGTGCGAGACGTCGAACAGCCCGGCGTGTTCACGGGTGTGCTGGTGTTCTTTCATCACGCCGAGCGGGTATTGCACCGGCATGTCGTAGCCGGCGAACGGCACCATGCGGGCGCCGAGTTCGATGTGCAGCGCGTGAAGTGGAGTTTTCGACAGTTGTTCGGTGGACATGCGTGGCTCCTTGAAAATTTGGGTTGGGGTAAGGGCAAGATCAAGATCAAAAGCCCCTCACCAGCCCTCTCCCGGAGGGAGAGGGAGTTAGTTACGTTTCTCTCCCAGGGGGAGAGGTGGTCGATTTCGTTTGGCTAGGTTCGCGATCAGCATTCGATAATGTTGACCGCCAGACCGCCGCGGGCGGTCTCTTTGTATTTGCTTTTCATGTCGGCGCCGGTCTGGCGCATGGTGCGGATGACTTTGTCGAGGGAGACGAAATGCTGGCCGTCGCCGCGCATGGCCATGCGCACTGCGTTGATGGCTTTCACCGAGCCCATCGCATTGCGCTCGATGCACGGCACCTGCACCAGACCGCCAATCGGGTCGCAGGTGAGGCCGAGGTTGTGCTCCATGCCGATTTCTGCGGCGTTCTCAACTTGCTGAACACTGCCACCGAGCACTTCACACAACGCGCCGGCCGCCATCGAACAAGCGACGCCGACTTCACCCTGACAACCGACTTCGGCGCCGGAGATCGACGCGTTTTCCTTGTAGAGAATGCCGATGGCCGCAGCGGTCAGCAGAAACCGCACCACGCCGTCGTCATTCGCGCCGGGGATAAAACGCATGTAGTAATGCAGCACCGCCGGAATAATCCCCGCCGCACCGTTGGTGGGTGCGGTGACCACGCGCCCACCGTTGGCGTTTTCTTCATTGACGGCGAGTGCGTAAAGGTTGACCCAGTCGAGCACCGACAACGGATCGCACAATGCTGATTCCGGGTTCTTGCACAGCTGCCGGTGCAACGCTGCCGCTCGGCGTTTGACTTTCAACCCACCGGGCAAAATACCTTCGTTACGGCAACCGGCAGCGACGCAATCCTGCATTACTTGCCAGATGTTCAGCAGGCCGGCGCGGGTTTCCGCTTCCGGGCGCCAGGCGCTTTCGTTGGTCAGCATCACCTGACTGATCGACAGACCATAGGTGGTGCAATTGCCGAGCAAATCCTTGGCACTTTTGAACGGGAAGGTCAGCGGCGTCGCGTCTTCGACGATGCGATCGGCACCGGCTGCGTCTTCATCGACGACAAAACCACCACCGACCGAGTAGTACTCGCGGCTGCGGATCTGCAGCCCGGCCGCATCGAAGGCGCGGAAGATCATGCCGTTGGGGTGATAGGCCAGCGGCTTGCGGATCATCGCCAGATGTTCTTTCTCGTTGAACGCAATGCTGTGCTCACCGAGCAGGTTCAAGCGGCCGTTGCTGCGAATTTCCTGCAGGCGCGCGGCGACGGTTTCGGTATCAACAGTGTCCGGGTGTTCGCCTTCGAGGCCGAGCAGCACGGCTTTGTCGCTGCCGTGACCTTTACCGGTGGCGCCAAGGGAACCGTATAACTCGACACGAACGCTGGCGGTGGCCGTCAGCAGGTTTTCACGGCGTAAACCTTCGGCGAAACGCGCAGCAGCACGCATCGGGCCGACGGTGTGGGAACTGGAGGGGCCGATGCCAATCTTGAACAGGTCGAACACGCTTAACGACATGAGTGGTTCTCCGGTTTCTTGTTATAGGAATTGGCGAAACATCAGGCTGGTTACATCCCCCTGTAGGAGCTGCCGAAGGCTGCGATCTTTTGATCCTGATCTTTCAACAGCAAGATCAAAAGATCGCAGCCTTCGGCAGCTCCTACAGGTGAAGCGGTGGGGGCGAGAAATTCGCCCCCAACACGTTTAAGCGTAGCTTTCGATCGACGGGCAGGCGCAGACCAAGTTGCGGTCGCCGAAGACGTTGTCGACACGACCGACCGGTGGCCAGTATTTGCCTTCAACTAACGACGCAACCGGGTAGACCGCTTGCTCGCGGCTGTACGGGTGCGTCCACTCGCCAACCAGTTCCGCTGCGGTGTGCGGAGCGTTTTTCAGCGGGTTGTCGTCCTTGTCCAGCGTGCCGTTTTCCACCGCGCGGATTTCTTCGCGGATGCGGATCATGGCGTCGCAGAAGCGATCCAGTTCTTCCTTGGATTCGCTTTCGGTCGGCTCGATCATCAGCGTGCCGGCGACCGGGAAGGACATGGTCGGCGCGTGGAAGCCGAAGTCGATCAGGCGCTTGGCGACGTCATCAACGCTGATGCCACTGCTGTCTTTCAACGGACGCAGATCAAGGATGCACTCGTGCGCCACCAGACCGTTGCTGCCGGTGTACAGCACTGGGTAGTGCTCTTCCAGACGACGGGAAATGTAGTTGGCGTTGAGGATCGCCAGTTGCGAAGCGCGTTTCAGGCCTGCGCCGCCCATCATGCGAATGTACATCCAAGTGATCGGCAGAATGCTTGCGCTGCCGAACGGTGCCGCGCAGACCGCGCCTTCTTTGCGTTCCATCTGGCCGTGGCCGGGCAGGAACGGCGTCAGGTGCGACTTGACGCCAATCGGGCCGACGCCCGGGCCGCCACCGCCGTGGGGGATGCAGAAGGTTTTGTGCAGGTTCAGGTGCGAGACGTCGCCGCCGAACTTGCCCGGTGCGCACAGGCCGACCATCGCGTTCATGTTGGCGCCGTCGATGTACACCTGGCCGCCGTTGTCATGAATGATCCCGCAGATTTCGCGGATGCCTTCTTCGAACACGCCGTGGGTCGACGGGTAAGTGATCATCAGCGCGGCGAGGTGTTCGCGGTGCTCGATGGCTTTGGCGCGCAAGTCTTCGATGTCGACGTTGCCGCGGGCATCGCACGCAGTCACGACCACGCGCATGCCAGCCATGTTGGCGGTGGCCGGGTTGGTGCCGTGGGCGGACGACGGGATCAGGCAGATGTCGCGACGCTCATCGCCACGGCTCTGGTGATAAGCGCGAATCGCCAACAGGCCAGCGTATTCACCTTGCGAACCGGCGTTCGGTTGCAGCGAGATCGCGTCGTAACCGGTGGCGGCGCAGAGCATCGCTTCCAGTTCGTCGGTCAGTTGCTGGTAACCGGCGCTTTGCTCGGCTGGGGCGAACGGGTGCAGGGCACCGAATTCAGCCCAGGTCACCGGGATCATTTCGCTGGCGGCGTTGAGTTTCATGGTGCACGAGCCCAACGGGATCATGGTGCGATCCAGTGCCAGATCCTTGTCTGCCAGTTTGCGCAGGTAGCGCATCAGCTCGGTTTCCGAGTGATAGCGATTGAACACAGGGTGGCTGAGGATTGGCGACTGACGTACCAGCGACGCAGGAATGGTGCTTTGCACGGAGGCGGCGAGGGCAGCAAAGTCCGGCAGGGTTTTGCCGTCGGCAAACAGGCCCCACAGGGTTTCGATATCCGCCTGGGTGGTGGTTTCGTCGACCGACAGGCCCAGGCGCTGAGCGTCGACCACGCGCAGGTTGATCTGCGCAGCGTGCGCCTTGTCGTGCAGTGCGGCGGTTTGTGCGCCGGTGGCGACGGTCAGGGTGTCGAAGAAGCTGGCTTGTTCAACTGTCGCGCCCAGCGCGGTCAGGCCCTTTGCCAGAATCGCGGTCAAGTGATGCACGCGGTTGGCGATCTGCGTCAGGCCTTTCGGGCCGTGGTAGACGGCGTACATGCTGGCGATGTTGGCCAGCAGCACTTGCGCGGTGCAGATGTTCGACGTGGCCTTCTCGCGACGGATGTGTTGCTCGCGGGTTTGCATCGCCAGACGCAGGGCCGGCTTGCCGAAACGGTCAACCGAAACACCGACCAGACGGCCCGGCATGTCGCGCTTGAACGCATCTTTGGTGGAGAAGTAAGCGGCGTGCGGGCCACCGAAGCCCAGCGGCACGCCGAAGCGTTGTGCCGAACCGATGGCGACGTCAGCGCCGAATTCGCCCGGGGCGGTCAGCAGAGTCAGAGCCAGCAAGTCAGCGGCCACGGCCACCAACGCGTTGGCGGCGTGGAAGCGTTCGGTCAGTTCGCGGTAGTCGAACACGTCACCATTGGCGGCCGGGTATTGCAGCAGCGCGCCGAAGAACGGCGTCACATCAGTCAGTTCACGCTCATCGCCCACTACAACTTCAATACCCAGCGGCTCGGCACGGGTGCGCAGCACGTCGAGGGTTTGCGGGTGGCTGTGGATCGAGGCGAAGAATTGGTGGCTGCCCTTGTTCTTGCTCAGGCGTTTGCAGAAGGTCATGGCTTCGGCAGCGGCGGTGGCTTCGTCGAGCAAGGATGCGTTGGCGATCGGTAGGCCGGTGAGGTCGCTGATCATGGTCTGGAAGTTCAGCAGCGCTTCGAGACGGCCCTGGGAAATTTCTGGCTGGTACGGCGTGTAAGCGGTGTACCAGGCCGGATTTTCCAGCAAGTTGCGCAGGATCGGCGACGGCGTGTGGCAGTTGTAGTAGCCCTGGCCGATGTAAGTCTTGAACAGCTGATTCTTGCCGGCGATGCCTTTGATCATCGCCAGAGCATCGGCTTCGCTGAGGCCGTCGTCCATGCCGAGCACGCTGGTGCCCTTGATGCTTTCCGGGATGACGCTGGCGCTCAGCGCTTCGAGCGAATCGAAGCCGAGGCTGTTGAGCATGGCTTGCTCGTCACCGGCGCGCGGGCCGATGTGACGGGCGATGAATTCGTTGGCGGTGCCAAGGTTTACTTGAGTCATGTCGGTGTTCCTCAGGCTTCGGCTTGGGCTTTGATCAGACGGTCGTACGCGTCCTGATCGAGCAGTTTGCCGACAGCGGCGGCGTCGCTTGGCTTGAAGCGGAAGAACCAGCCTTCGCCCAGCGGATCTTCGTTGACCAGTTCCGGGCTGTCTTCCAGCGCCGGGTTGGTTGCCAGCACTTCACCGTCGAGAGGCATGTACACGCCGCTGGCGGCTTTCACCGATTCCACGGTGGCGGCTTCGGCGCCTTTGTCGTACGCCTGCAATTCAGGCAGTTGCACGAACACCACGTCGCCCAAGGCGTTCTGCGCGAAAGCGGTGATGCCGACAGTAACGCTGCCGTCAGCTTCGGTGCGCAGCCATTCGTGATCTTCAGTAAAACGCAACTCGCTCATGGAAACTCCTCAGGGGCCAGACTCGTCTGGTGGACGCGGTGGAAGGCTTGGGCAGGGAAGCCCTTTATTTATGAAGGGTTGATTAGCAAGAACGCGGCCAAGGTTGATTTATCGTTATAAATCAATGAGTTGAGTGATTTGGACGGATGTGACTCAGTGGTGTGTGTAGCGAAATCGCTACAGCACAAGGCGAGGAGAAAAGCTGAACCGGATCAAAGCCTTGCACAGCGGTGATCAGAGGAGGGTGTAACGACATCATTCCGCTGTAGCGCTTTCAGTACAGATAAAGGTCGCTTTTAAGCAGGAAATACAATTGTTGAATTGGAAACCCGAACTGTAGGAGCTGCCGAAGGCTGCGATCTTGTCCCGGCCAATACACATTCAAAGTCAACAGATCGCAGCCTCCGGCAACTCCTACAGAAAACAATCTGGAGCACAGTTCAAAATGTAGGAGCGGGCTTGCTCGCGAATGCGGTGTGTCATTCACCAATGATGTCGACTGACCCACCGCCTTCGCGAGCAAGCCCGCTCCCACATTTTTGACCGCGTTCGGCTTATGGCTTGTTGGGAATGCCGTACTTGCGCAACCGATGGGCGATAGCGGTATGCGAAGTCTGCAGGCGGCTCGCCAGTTGCCGGGTCGAGGGGTAGCTGACGTAGAGTTTTTCCAGCAGCGCTTTCTCGAACGACTCGACCGCTTGTTCGAGGCTGTCGACATCGCTGTCAGTCTGCCGCGCCACCGAGGTGCCGGCGATGTCGAGGTCGCCGATGTCCACCAGGCTGCTTTCGCAAATCGCCGCCGCGCGGAAGATCACGTTCTGCAATTGCCGCACGTTGCCCGGCCAGCGATTGCCGAGCAGCGCCGGGTAAGTGCCCGGGGCGAGGCGGCAGACCGGGCGCTGAATCTGCGCGCAGGCCTGCTGCATGAAGTAGCGCGCCAACAGCAGAATGTCCTGACCACGTTCACGCAGCGGCGGCACTTCCACGTTGAGCACGTTGAGGCGATAGAACAGATCCTCACGGAACGACCCTTCGCTGACCATTTTTTCCAGATCGCGGTGTGTCGCGCTGAGGATGCGCACGTTGACCTTCACTTCGCGATCACCGCCCACGCGACGGAAACTGCCGTCATTCAAGAAGCGCAGCAATTTCGCCTGCAAGTACGGCGACATCTCGCCGATCTCATCGAGAAACACCGTGCCCTGGTTGGCCAGCTCCATCAGCCCCGGTTTGCCGCCACGCGCCGCACCGGTGAAGGCGCCGGGGGCGTAGCCGAACAGCTCGCTCTCGGCGAGGTTCTCCGGCAGCGCTGCGCAGTTCAGAGCAAGGAACGGCGCGTTGTGCCGCGCACTGATCGCGTGACAGGCGCGGGCGACCAGTTCTTTGCCGGTGCCGGTTTCGCCTTGAATCAACAGCGGCGCATCGAGGGCCGCCACACGCTGAGCGCGGGCCTTGAGCGTACGGATCGCCGGGGACTCGCCGAGCAGCGCATCGAAACCTTCGGCGTGGTCGTGGTGCAGCGCCGAGAGTTGTTCACCGATGCGGTTGGGTTGATACAACGTCAGCAGCGCGCCTGCGTCGGTGATTGGCGTGGCGTCGAGCAGCAGAGTCTGACCATTGACGGTGATTTCACGCAGCGGCAGACGGAAGCCGTGTTCCAGCAGCGTGTCGAGCAGGCCGGGGTCGTTGAACAATTCGGAGACGCTTTCACCGGCCGGTTCGCGACCGTAGAGGGCGATCAAGGCCGGGTTGCCAAGCAGGACGTTGCCGGCGCTGTCGAGGGCTAGAACAGGATCGGTCATCGCCGCGAGCAAGGCATCGAGCTGCAAGTGCCGACGCTGGCCGGGGAGGATATCGACCACGGTCACCGCCTCCACGCCGAGCACGCGGAACAACGCATCTTTCAGCTCTTCGAGCACTGTCGGGCTCAGGGTTGGCGCGTCGATATAGACGTTCGGCGGGATCATCTCCACCGCATCCAGATTGAGGTTGCGCCCACCGAGGATAGCCAGGACTTCCTGGGTGATACCGACGCGGTCGATGAAACTGACGTGGATACGCATGGGGCGGTTCAGTGATCTGCAGAGCGGAGGGTGGCAAGTATGCCTTGGGGCGGGCTAATGGTGAAATCTGTGTCCTGCGCTGATCGTTCCCATGCTCCGCGTGGGAATGCATCCCGTGACGCTCTGCGTCACAGCGGACGCGGAGCGTCCGTGGCGGCATTCCCACGCAGAGCGTGGGAACGATCAATCGATGTAGGAGCTGCCGAAGGCTGCGATCTTTTGATCTTGACGGTTACTCAAAATGCTCAGGATTAACCGGATCTCCGGACTGCATATTCAGCTGCTTGCGGATGTCTTCAAACATCAGATCGTAATGCTTGTGCACCGAGCCGATCTGGCTGTGCGTCTTGGGAATCCCGTATTTTTCGGCAATCCGGGTCACGTCGCGGGCGAAGTTGTAGGCCTCTTCCTTGGGCAGGAAAAACGTTTCCTTCATGTCCTTGCCCTGCATATTGCCGTGCAGGGTGAACTGTATCCCTTTGCCTTTTTGCGGATCGTTGAACACTTCATAGTCGAGGCAGACGTTGTAATTGACGTCATCGTCGGTCAACGCATGCCGCTCGATGTGCAAATGACCGGGTTCAAACTGGGCCATGAGGAACTCCTTTCAAGGCATGGAAAGAGGGCAGACCCTGGGCCTGCCCCCGCCGTTTCTAATTATCGGTAAGTGATGCCAGGCTTCGCTGTGGTCACGCGTGTACCGGCGGTGCCTTGGACAATCGCTTCGATGTCCGCCAGCGAACCGATCACCGCGACCTTGCCAGTATGGCGCGCAAATTCGCAGGCTGCCTGCACCTTCGGCCCCATCGAACCGGCGGCGAAACCGAGGCGCTCGAGTTCGTCCGGATGCGCTTCGGCGATGCCTTTCTGCGTTGGTTTGCCGTAATCGATAAACGCCGCGTTGACGTCGGTGGCGATCACCAGCAGATCCGCTTCCAGTTGCTCGGCGAGCAGCGAAGAGCACAGATCTTTGTCGATCACCGCTTCGATACCCTTGAGGTTGCGGTTCTCGTCATACATGGTCGGAATCCCGCCACCCCCGGCGCAAATCACGATGCTGCCCTTGTCCAGCAACCACTTGATCGGGCGGATTTCGAAAATGCGTTTTGGTCGTGGGCTGGCCACCACGCGACGGTACTTATCGCCGTCCGGCGCAATCGCCCAGCCTTTTTCAGCGGCGAGTTTTTCCGCTTCGGCTTTGTCGTAAACCGGGCCGATCGGTTTGGTTGGATTCTTGAAGGCCGGGTCGTTGGCGTCGACTTCAACCTGAGTGAGGAGGGTGGCGAACGGGACTTCGAAGTCGAGCAGGTTGCCCAGTTCCTGTTCAATGATGTAGCCGATCATGCCTTCGGTTTCGGCACCGAGCACGTCCAGCGGGTAAGGGGTGACGGAGGTGTAAGCCGCCGCTTGCAGCGACAGCAGGCCGACTTGCGGGCCATTGCCGTGGGCGATGACCAGTTGGTTGCCGGCATGGATTTTGGCGATTTGCTCGGTGGCGATGCGGATGTTGGCGCGCTGATTGTCAGCGGTCATCGGTTCACCACGGCGGAGCAGGGCGTTACCGCCCAGAGCTACGACGATACGCATGGTGCATGTCCTTTTCTTAGTGATCGTTCCCACGCTCTGCGTGGGAATGCCGCCACGGACGCTCCGCGTCCGCTGTGACGCAGAGCGTCACGGGATGCATTCCCACGCGGGAGCGTGGGAACGATCATGGATAAGCAGTGGTTACAGATCAGCGAGGGTCGAGACCAGGATCGCCTTGATCGTGTGCATGCGGTTTTCCGCTTGCTCGAAGGCGATGCAGGCTGGCGACTCGAACACGTCGTCGGTCACTTCGATGCCGTTTTTCAGGTGCGGATACTGTTCGGCGATTTGCTTGCCGACTTTGGTATCGCTGTTGTGGAACGCCGGCAGGCAGTGCATGAACTTGGTGCGCGGGTTGCCGGAAGCTTTCATCAGCTCGGCGTTGACCTGGTACGGCAGCAGTTGCTGGATACGCTCGGCCCAGGCTTCCACCGGCTCGCCCATCGATACCCAAACGTCGGTGTGGATGAAATCGACGCCTTTGACCGCCGCTTTCGGGTCTTCGGTCAGGGTGATGCGCGCGCCACTTTCTTCGGCATATTTGTGGCAACGCTCAACCAGATCATCCAGCGGCCACAGGGCTTTCGGCGCGCAGATGCGCACGTCCATGCCGAGTTTGGCGCCGATCAACAGCAGCGAGTTACCCATGTTGTTGCGCGCATCGCCAAGGTAGGCGTAGCTGATTTCGTGAATCGGCTTGTCGGCGTGCTCACGCATGGTCAGCACGTCGGCGATCATTTGTGTCGGGTGATATTCATCGGTCAGACCGTTGAACACTGGCACGCCAGCGAACTTGGCCAGCTCTTCGACGATCTCCTGTTTGAAGCCACGGTACTCGATGGCGTCGTACATGCGACCCAGCACGCGGGCTGTGTCTTTCATGCTTTCCTTGTGACCGATCTGCGAAGAGTTCGGGTCGATGTAGGTGACGTTGGCGCCTTGGTCATACGCCGCCACTTCGAACGCGCAACGGGTACGGGTCGAGGTTTTTTCGAAGATCAGGGCGATGTTGTTGCCCTTCAGATGTTGTTGCTCGGTGCCGGTGTACTTGGCGCGTTTGAGGTCGCGGGACAGGTCGAGCAGGTAACGCAGCTCACGTGGGGTGTGGTGTTCCAGGCTGAGCAGGTTACGGTTGTGAATGTTAAAAGCCATGATGGATCTCCTTCGGTGTCGGTTATCCCCCTGGCCGCACTTTATAAGTGACGGCCAGGGCTCAGAGGTTTAGTAGTCGATTGCGTCGCGCACGATTGGGCAGGTCATGCAGTGGCCACCGCCACGGCCTCGGCCCAGTTCACCGGCGCTGATGGTGATGACTTCCACGCCGGCCTTGCGCAGCAGGGTGTTGGTGTAAGTGTTGCGGTCGTAGCCGATGACCACGCCCGGTTCCACGGCCACCACGTTGTTGCCGTCGTCCCATTGCTCGCGTTCAGCGGCGAAGCTGTTGCCGCCGGTTTCCACCACGCGCAACGCTTTCAGATTGAGGGCCTTGGCCACGGTGTCGAGGAAAGTGCCTTCTTCGCGGCGGATGTCGATGCCGCCCTGTTTGCCTTCGTCAGGTCGCAGGGTGAAGGCGACGATCTGATTGACCACTTCCGGGAAAATCGTCACGAGGTCGCGGTCGCAGAAGCTGAACACGGTGTCGAGGTGCATCGCCGCGCGGGATTTCGGCAGGCCGGCAACGATGACTTTTTCCACGGCTTTGTTCTTGAACAGGTTCAGCGCCAGTTGGCCGATGGCCTGACGGGACGAGCGTTCGCCCATACCGATCAACACCACGCCGTTGCCGATAGGCATGACGTCGCCGCCTTCAAGGGTGGAGCTGCCGTGATCCTTGTCCGGGTCGCCGTACCAGATTTCGAATTCGGCGTTGGTGAACTGTGGATGGAATTTGTAGATGGCGGTGGTCAGCAGGGTTTCCTGACGGCGCGCTGGCCAGTACATCGGGTTCAGCGTCACGCCACCGTAGATCCAGCAGGTGGTGTCGCGGGTGAACTGAGTGTTCGGCAGCGGCGGCAGAATGAAGCTGGAGTGGCCGAGGAAGTCGCGGAACATCTGGATGGTCTTGCCACCAAAGCTGTCCGGCAGATCATCAGCGGACACGCCGCCAATCAGGAACTCGGCGATGTGCCGTGGCTCGAGGCTTTTCAGCCAGGATTTGACTTCGTTGATCAGGCCCAGGCCCACCGAATCGGCGGTGACCTTGCGCTCGAGAATCCAGTCCAGCGCCTCAGGGATGGCGACGATGTCGGTCAGCAGGTTGTGCATTTCCAGCACATCGATGCCGCGCTCGCGCATCTTGGTGACGAAGTCGAAGTGGTCGCGCTTGGCCTGGGCAACCCAGAGCACGTCGTCGAACAGCAGCTCATCGCAGTTGTTCGGGGTCAGCCGCTGGTGGGCCAGACCTGGGGAGCAAACCATGACTTTGCGCAGTTTGCCGGCTTCGGAATGTACGCCGTACTTAACTTTTTCCGTGGTCATTTCAGTGATCCTCCAGATGACAAATTAGTCGGGTATTACAGCGTCAGGAAGCCGTCGTAGAGACCATAGGCTGCCACCAGGGCACCCACGATCACCAAGGCGAAAAGCAGCTTCTCGACATTAGTGAAAATCGGTTGTTTGAGTTCCAGCTTGGCTTTGGCGAACAGGATCGCGCCAGGTGCGTAGAGCAGGGCCGAAAGCAGCAAGTACTTGACCCCGCCGGCATACAACAGCCACACCGCATAGATCAGCGCGATGCCGCCGATAATCAGATCCTTGCGCCGTTCGGCCGCAAAGCCTTCGTAAGTTTCGCCGCGCACCGCCAGCAGCAGGGCATACGCCGCCGACCACAGGTACGGCACCAGAATCATCGAAGTGGCGAGGTAGATCAGCGACAGGTAAGTACTCGCCGAGAACAGAGTGATGATCAGGAAAATCTGCACCATCGCGTTGGTCAGCCACAGGGCGTTGACTGGTACGTGGTTCTCGTTTTCCTTACGCAGGAACTCCGGCATGGTGTGGTCTTTGGCGGCGGCGAACATGATCTCCGCACACAGCAGCACCCACGACAGCAGTGCGCCCAGCAGCGAAATGATCAGACCGACGCTGATCAGCACCGCGCCCCAGTGACCGACCACATGCTCAAGCACGGCGGCCATCGACGGGTTCTGCAGTTTCGCCAGTTCCGGCTGAGTCATGATGCCCAGCGACAGCACGTTGACCAGCACCAGAAACAGCAGCACGGTGATGAAGCCGATCACGGTGGCTTTACCGACGTCCGAGCGTTTTTCCGCGCGGGCCGAGAAGATGCTCGCGCCTTCGATGCCGATGAACACCCACACGGTGACCAGCATCATGTTGCGCACCTGGTTCATCACGCTGCCCAGATCCGGGTTTTTAATGCCCCAGATGTCGGCGGTGAAGATGTCCAGTTTGAAGGCGAAAATCGCGATCAGAACGAACAGCACCAGCGGCACAACCTTGGCGACCGTGGTCACGAGGTTGATGAACGCCGCTTCCTTGATCCCGCGCAGGACGAGGAAGTGCACAGCCCACAACAGCACCGAGGCGCCGATCACGGCTGCGACAGTGTTGCCTTCACCGAAAATCGGGAAGAAGTAGCCGAGGGTACTGAACAGCAGAACGAAGTAACCGACGTTGCCCAGCCAGGCACTGATCCAGTAACCCCAGGCGGACGAGAAACCCATGTAGTCGCCGAAACCGGCCTTGGCGTAGGCGTAGACACCGCCGTCCAGGTCAGGCTTTCGATTGGCGAGGGTTTGAAAGACAAAAGCGAGGGTGAGCATGCCGACAGCGGTGATGGCCCAACCGATCAGCACGGCGCCAACGTCGGCGCTGGCGGCCATGTTTTGTGGCAAAGAGAATATCCCGCCACCGATCATTGAACCGACTACCAACGCAACCAATGCACCGAGTCGTAGTTTTCCGGGAGCTTCAGACATTGCATGACTCCATTGCAGGAGAAGAGAGATCACAGCGTAGTTCTGTTGTCTGTTCAGTTAGCTGACTTAGATCAGTGCATGGTCACATTCCATTGTTAATGAATGACTTATGAATCGGCTGAAGGCATAAAGCTATCGTCTGCGAAGCCCGATTTAGACGCTTTGTGGCTACATGCTTGGGAATGGCTATTATTACTTTCGAATTATGACGCTAGTTCGTTTTGGCGGATTGGCAAATTTTCCGCGTCTGTTTTCAGTACAGAATTGATTTATTAGGATCAGCGCACAAAATTGTCTGAGCGTGCTAGGCGTTAGCGTGATCGGCTATATATAAATGGGCATTTGTTGGCGTTATCTAATAAACGTACTTACTCTTTACCCATTTAGTTAGTTAAGTCATAAACCTGTGGTGAGGGGTTCGGTGCATCTGGGGTTTGGGTGGATCCTGGGGTTTGGCTGGAAATTGAGAATTCGTTGATCAGGAAGGGAGATTTGAATGTCGCAACCGACGCAAAAGCTGCGCCTAGGCGCGTTGATCGCTCTGGTGGTGGGGTCGATGATTGGTGGGGGGATTTTCTCGCTGCCGCAGAACATGGCGGCGCGGGCCGATGCCGGGGCGATATTGATCGGTTGGGGCATCACCGCGATCGGCATGCTCACGCTGGCGTTCGTCTTTCAGACTCTGGCCAACCGAAAGCCTGAACTGGATTCCGGCGTCTACGCCTATGCCAAGGCCGGGTTCGGCGACTACATGGGGTTTTCATCGGCGTGGGGTTACTGGATCAGCGCCTGGCTGGGTAACGTCGGTTATTTCGTCCTTTTATTCAGCACCCTCGGCTACTTCTTTCCGGTGTTCGGTCAGGGCAATACGCCGATCGCCATCGGTTGTGCTTCGGTGCTGTTGTGGTGCGTGCATTTTCTGGTGATGCGCGGGATCAAAGAGGCAGCGTTCATCAATCAGGTGACCACGGTGGCGAAGATCGTGCCGCTGGTCATGTTCATCGTCATTGCCGCCGTCGCCTTCAAGGCCGACATTTTTACCCGCGACATCTGGGGCACCAGCAACCCGAATTTCGGCAATGTCATGGATCAAGTGCGCAACATGATGCTGGTCACGGTGTTCGTGTTTATCGGCATCGAAGGCGCCAGTGTTTACTCGGCGCGTGCGGAGAAACGCAGCGACGTCGGCCGCGCCACGGTGATCGGCTTTATCGGTGTGTTGGCGTTGCTGGTGCTGGTCAACGTGCTGTCGCTGGGGATCATGAGCCAGCCGGAACTGGCCAACCTGCAAAACCCTTCGCTGGCAGCGGTGCTGGAACACATCGTCGGGCCATGGGGCGCGCTGCTGATCAGCATCGGCCTGGCAATCTCGCTGCTCGGTGCGCTGCTGTCGTGGGCGCTGCTCTGCGCAGAAATCCTCTTCGCCACGGCCAAAGACAAAACCATGCCGGCGTTCCTTAAAAAGGAAAACAAAAACCACGTGCCGGTGAACGCGTTGTGGCTGACCAACGCGATGATCCAGATTTTCCTGCTGATCACCCTGTTTTCGGCGGGCACCTACACCAGCCTGATTTATCTGGCCTCGTCGATGATTCTGGTGCCGTATCTGTGGTCGGCGGCGTATGCCGTGCTGCTGAGCGGGCGTGGCGAAACCTACGAACACGCCTCGGCCGAACGCACCAAGGATTTGCTGATCGGCGGCATCGCCCTGGGTTATGCGGTGTGGTTGCTGTACGCCGGCGGGGTGAAATATTTGCTGCTGTCGGCGCTGCTGTATGCGCCGGGGGTGATCCTGTTTGCCAAGGCCAAACATGAGCAGGGCGAGCCGATCTTCACGTCTATTGAGAAGGGCATCTTTACCGTCGTCATCATCGGTGCGGGTCTGGCGGCGTATGGCTTGTACAGCGGCATGCTGTCGTTGTAAGGTTGGCGCTGGACTATCAACCGCCCTATGACTGGGAGGCGATGCTGGGTTTTCTCACGGCGCGGGCGGTGGTCGGGATGGAGGCCGTGGTCGATGGCGTGTACTCGCGCAGCATCGGGTTGAGCGGGGTGCATGGCACGGTTTCAGTGTGGCCCGGTGCTGGTGATTCGCTGGCGGTTGAAGTGGATTTTCCTGATTCGCAGGCGCTGCCAGAGATTGTGCGGCGGTTGCGGCGGATGTTCGATCTGGATGCGGATGTGGCAGTGATGCAAGGGCATCTTGCGCAGGATCCGCTGCTGGCGCGGTTGATGGCTGAGCGTCCCGGGTTACGCATTCCGGGGGCGTGGGATGGTTTGGAACTGGCGTTTCGTGCTGTGCTCGGGCAGCAGATTACCGTGCTGGCGGCGATTCGCTTGGCGGGAAATTGGTGGCTCAGTATGGCGTGCCGTTGCAATCGACGGTGCCGGGTTTGAGTTACGTGTTTCCTGAGGCGAGTGTGTTGGCTGAGGCGGATTTGGCGGCGTTGGGGATGCCCAAGAGTCGAGGGCGGACACTGTCGGGCGTGGCTCAAGCGTTGCTTGATGATCCTGCATTATTTGAGCCTTATTGCGAAGGCGGGGTGGCGCGGTTGCTGGCGTTGCACGGGATTGGCGAGTGGACGGCGCAGTACATTGCGCTGCGGCAATTGCGCGATCTGGATGGGTTTCCGCACGGGGATGTCGGGTTGTTGCGGGCGTTGGAAGTGTTGGAAGGACAGCGGCCGACGGCGCGGGAATTGGCTGTGCGGGCGGAGGGTTGGCGGCCTTATCGCGGGTATGCGGCGCAGGTGTTGTGGGCGTCTTTGAGTCACCCTCACGCCAGCCCTCTCCCGGAGGGAGAGGGGGCCGACCGAGGTGTCTGGCGCTATACATCGACCTGAGTAACCGAGGCGATTATGGATTCAAGGCCAATTTTCCATGCTGATGTTGGATTCAACACCAATCTTTCAAGTCGGTGAATCTCGCCAATATCCCCCAATCAGTCCCCTCTCCCCCTGGGAGAGGGCTAGGGTGAGGGGCTCTTCAAACCCACTGCGGCCGGTGGGCGCCCAAATCCATGGCAGGCAACGCCCACTGCAACGGTGTGCCGCTGATCTTCACCGGCGCCAGCAACCGATGTGCTGGCCCCCATGGGGTTTGTTCCAAGGGCAACCCTTGGTCTTGTTCATCCTCGGCACGCAACGTTTCGGCTATTCCGAACCCTTGTTCGATCAACAAACTCGCCGTCCGCGCCAACGACAACTGTGCCGAACCACCATGCCCATTCCGCAACCGCTCAGTCAGCAACCTGATCGCACTCGCCGCCATCAAATACCCGGTCGCATGATCCAGCCCCTGCACCGGCAACGGCGTCGGTTTGTCCGCGTGCTTCCAGCGCTGCCCGGCCTCGGCGATGCCGCTGCTCATTTGCACCAGACTGTCGAAGCCCCGACGGTTTTGCCACGGGCCGCTCCAGCCGTAAGCGTTGAGGCAGACGTCGATCAATCCCGGTGCCAATTGGCGACGACGTTCAACGCCGAAACCAAGATTCTCCAACGCATCAGCGCGATAACCGTGCAGCAGAATGTCGGCGCCTTTCAGCAGACTCTCGAACACCGCGCGATCCGCCGGAACCTGCAAATCCAGCCGTGCGCAGCGTTTGCCCAAGGTCATTTCCGGGACGACGCCGGGTTCATTCCAGGTCGGTGGATCGATGCGCAAAACCTCAGCACCGAGCCCCGCGAGGAAACGACTGGCGGTAGGGCCGGCGAGCACGCGCGTCAGATCCAACACCTTGATCCCGGCCAATGGGCGTTCCACCGAGCCTTGCCAGGATTTCGCATGTTCATCCTGATCTGAGAAGAAGTGAACAAGCGGCTCGGCATTCACCGCCAACCCCTGCGGATGCTGTTGCCACTGCGCCCAACTGCGCATTTCGGCGGCGCAACCCTTGGCGTCGACCACCGCTTGCTCCAGTTCCGTGCTCGCCCATTGCGCGACTTTCACCGCCATCGCCGCGCGATCGGAGCAGGCACCGAGCACGCGTTCAGCGGCGGCGCGGTGATGCGGGGCGTTGGTGTGCAGGCGAATCCAGCCGTCGCGCGTTGCGTAGTCGCCGGCGACCGGATCCCACAGCGGTGGCACTTGCCAGCCGATCGGGCGCAGTGATGAGGAGAACCAGAACGAGGCCAGGCGACGATCGACTTCTACGGCGGGCAGGTGGCCGGTTTGTTGCTGCAAGAGTTCGCTGATGGCTTGCCCGGCAGCGGCGATGCTGGCGCAGGCAAGATCGGTGACGGCGAAGGCCGAGGGCAGGGCGCCACTGGCGGTGAACGCAATCGGCGTGTGCGGCAAGCCGAGTGCGGCTTGAATGGACGTGAGTAAATCAGTCATCGAAGGCCCTCCGGAGCGAGAGGGCGATGATAGTGCAAAACGTCACGGGATTAGATGAAGGCTCTTGTAGGAGCTGAGCTTGCTCGCGAAAGCGGTGTGTCAGTCGACGAAGATGTTGAATGTGACGGCCTCTTCGCGAGCAAGCTCTGCTCCTACAAGTTTGTGTGGTGAGGGTCTAGACGCGGAACTGATCCATCAATTTCATCTGCTGGCTCGCCAGTGCATTGAGCTGGCTGCTGATCGCGGCCGACTCGGTGGCTTGTCCGGTCAAGGTCTCGGTCACGGTGCGAATCGCCGAAACGTTGCGATTAACCTCTTCGGCCACCGCGCTCTGCTGTTCCGCCGCGCTGGCAATCTGCAGATTCATGTCGCTGATCACCGTCACCGCGTCGCTGATCTTGCCCAGCGCATCCACGGCCTGACGAATCTGCCCGGCGTTGTTGTGCGCCTGGGTCTGGCTCGAATGCATGGTCGCGACCACGCCACGGGTGCCGGTCTGAATACGCTCGATCACCACGCGAATTTCTTCCACCGAATCCTGCGTGCGTTTGGCGAGGTTGCGCACCTCATCGGCGACCACCGCGAAACCGCGTCCACTTTCACCGGCACGGGCCGCTTCAATCGCCGCGTTGAGCGCGAGCAGGTTGGTCTGTTCGGCGATGCTGCGGATCACTTCCAGTACCGAACCGATCTGCTCGCTGTTGACCGCCAGCGCTTCAACTTCGGTCACCGCTTTGCTGACTTCATCGGCCAATTGATTGATGTCGCGGGTGCTGCGTTCGATGATCGACATGCCGTCCTTCGCCGACTGATCGGCACCTTTCGCGGCGTTGGCTGCGTTCGACGCGCTGTTGGCGACGTCGTGGGCGGTGGCGCTCATTTCGTTGGACGCGGTAGCCACTTGGTCGATTTCGCGGAACTGCACCTGCATGCCTTCGCTGGTCTGACGGGCGATTTCCGAAGACTGGTCGGCGGTGCCGCGCGCTTCGGTGATGCTCTGTTTGATCTGCGCGATGGTCGGTTGCAGCTTGTCGAGGAAACGGTTGAACCAGTTCACCAGTTCGCCCAGTTCATCTTTTTTGCTGTAGTTCAGACGCTGGGTCAGATCACCTTCGCCGCTGGCGATGTTCTTCAGCATCTCGGCGACGCTGTTGATCGGACGGGTAACGCCAGACGCGGTCAGCCAGATCAGCAGCAGACCGACCACGCCAGCCACCACAGCCACCAGCAACGCGGTGAGCACGCCGGTTTCCTGGGCATCATCGAGCACCGCTTGCAGCTTGACCGAGTCGGCCAGCAGCACTTGTTTCGGCAGGTCGATGACTACACCCCAAGCGCGCGAGTTGCCAATCGGGTCGACCGGGTACACCGCACGGATCAGGTCGCCCTGTTCGAGGATTTTCGGTGTGCCGGAGGCGAGCAGTTGCAGTACGTCCTGGCCATTAGCGCCGAGGGTGTCGTTGATCTTTTTGCCGACCTTGGCCGCGTCCGAACTGTCGGCGCCGAGCACGCCGCTGCCGGAGACGATGAGCATGTGCCCGGCGTTGTTGAAGAGGTTGCGTTGCGACTCGACGGCGGCTGCTTGCAGCGCGTCGAGGGCGATGTCGACACCGACCACGCCGATCGCTTTGCCGTCGACAATCAATGGTACGGAAATGGTCGTCATGAGCATTTCCTTATTGCCCACGGTGTCTGCGTACGGGTCGAGCAAACAGGTGCGTTTGTTGTCGCGAGGGCAGGTGTACCAGCTGTTGTACGGTGTGCCGCTGACGCTGAGGGTAGTTTTGGTCAGGTCTTCTTCGACCATGATCGTGTTCAGCGAGGCGCCGGCCGCGCGGCTCCAATAGGTCGCGAAACGTCCGGCTTCGTTGGACTGGCGCGCGGCGTCGTTGGCGAACTCGCTGTCCTTGCCGTCGAGGCCGTTGGGTTCGAAGGCGAGCCAGATTCCGAGCACTTTATCGTTGCGCTCGAACGCGGTTTTCAGGCTCTGGTTCAACTCTTCGCGCAGGGCGCCGGCGTCCAGCGAACGCTTGGCGGCCATCACGCGCATGTCTTTGATCTGATCCGCCAGCGCGGTAATCACCAACAAGCTTTCGCCAAAGGTTTTCTGCACCCGCACCGCTTGTTCGGCGGCTTTGGCTTGCAGCAGGTTTTGCACACTGGCGGTGAGCAGCTGGTTGCTGGAATTGCTGACCAGTTCATCGTTCTGGTTGGTCTGGTAGATGTTCATGCCAACAATCAGCGCGACCACACCGAGCAGGCACAGACCGGAGAGCAGGACGATTTTCAGGCGGATGGACAGAGAGTCGAACATGGGGCGATCTCGCGAATGGATAAACGGGTGGCTTGCGGGTATGGACTACCCGGTTCGCCAAATCCATTCAGCGCCATGAATGCTCATCGGCGCGAGGCGAAAAGGCATGAGGCGCGCGCCGACGAACGGTCAGCGCTAAACGTTTGCGCAGGGGAAAGTGCTGGAAATCAGAGCAATTTCAGGGAAGTGTCTGCGTGAATTGGAGGGCACTTGTGGCGAGGGGATTTATCCCCGTTCGGCTGCGAAGCAGGCCCAAAACCTGAGAATGGGTTCTGTCGGAAAAATCAGGGTTTCTGGACTGTGGCTGCTTCGCAGCCAATCGGGGATAAATCCCCTCGCCACAGAATCCCCTCGCCACAAAAGTTCTTCACACAGAAACTCGGTGTGGCTTAAACAGGAATCGATTCCGGGCGCGACCAGATCCACAGATTCCCCAACCCCATCCCGGCAATCGCCAGATAGATCGGCCAGCCGTGATCGAGCATCACCAGCATCAACGTCGCGCACAGCAACATGCTTACCGTCGCGCTGACTTTGGCTTTGCGCGCGATGATTTTGCCGTTGCGCCAGTTGCTCAGAATCGGCCCGAACAGGCGATGGTTCTCCAGCCAGGCACTCAGGCGCGGCGAACTGCGGGTGGCGGCCCAGGCGGCGAGGAGGATGAACTCGGTGGTCGGCAGGCCGGGCACGACAATGGCGATCAGGCCGATGCCGAGGCTGACGTAGGCCAGGAGGCCGAACAGCACGCGGGCGAGTTTGGAGGAGGCTGGTTGCGGCATGGGCTCGGCGGGATGCTTCTGAAGCGGGATCGGGATCTTACAGGTTGTTGCAGTTCCCATGTGGGAGCGGGCTTGCTCGCGAAGGCGGTATGTCAGCCAACATCTCTGTCGAATGTGAGGCCGCATTCGCGAGCAAGCCCGCTCCCACAATGGGTTTTGTGCTGTGTCGGGAATCAGGCCGGTTCGGCCTCGGTGGCGTAAGCCTGTTCCAGCAACACGGTGAAGCGGTTGAACGCGTCGATCGCGCCTTGCTCCACTTCGGCTTCTTCTTCAGCGCTGAATTCCAGTGAATCCAGGGTGCGCACGAAGCTCTTCCAGCCTTCGGCACGGCCACCTTCTGGCTCACCGAGGTGACGGGCGCCGAAGGTTTCGCTCAGCTCAAGGGCCACGGCGCGTTTGATCAGGAACGCAGCGCCGAGCTTCGAACCTTCGGACACAAAGATCCAGCCCAGTGCCCGTGCCTTGCTCGGGTTTTTTACCGCGCCGGCAACCGGGGCCGGGACTTCGGTGTCGAGATCGGCGAGGTCAGCCTTGGCCGCTTCAGCGCGGCAGCGGGCCGGCAGGTCAGGGACAATGGCGGTCAGTTCGGCGCTGTTGTAGAGGTCGACCAGTTCCGACTGGAACAGGTACTGCGCGACGACGAAACGGGCGAAGTTGGCGCGGGTCTCGAACGGCGCGTGAGCCTTCACCAGGGCATCGAGCTTGGTGTGCGGTTCGTTGGTGATCTGGTTCAAGCGTTGCGAACGCAGGGCAGGGCGTTGTTCGGTGTCTTGAGCTGTCATGGGAAATCCTTGAGAAAGAGAGGCGCTTGCTAACGAGACGAACAAGCAGACGCATGAGCGTAAAAAAACCTCACTGCGCGGTGCTTGAACACGCGCAGTGAGGTTGGCCGGATCAGATGTCCCAGACCAGATTGATCGCGAAGTTGCGGCCCGGTTGGGTCAGGCGATCGAGGTTGGCCGGTTGCGTGACCGAGGCTTCGCCGACGCTGTCGTAACCGCGCACGTCATCCCACTGCCAGTATTTCTTGTCGGTCAGGTTGTAGAGACCGGCGTTGACGGTCACGTCGTCGGTGACTTTGTAGAAGCCCGCCAGATCGAGCACGCCATAACCCGGGGTCTTGAACTGGGTGCTGGTGCCGTCCGGTGTTTTGAACATGGTGCTGTCGACACGATCCTTGCGCTTGACCAGCGTCCAGCTCAGCAGCGCGCCGTATTTGTCCTGGTCATAACCGAGGCCGAACACGCCGGTCAGCGGGTTGATGCTGTTCAGCGGCTCACCGCTGTCATCGTTGCGGCCATACAGGTACGCCATCGAGCCTTGGGTGTAGAGGCCGGTCGGTGCGCCGAAGGTATCGAGGTTCAAGCGACCTTTAAGCTCCACGCCTTTGATGGTGGCGTGTTTGATGTTGTTGCTCTGGAACGTGGTCTCGGTGTAACCGGGAGTGATGGCGTTCTCGTCGATGAAATCACGGTACTTGTTGTAGAACACCGCAACGTCGAAGGTGCCCGCTTCAAACTGGCCACGCAGACCGGTTTCATAGCTTTTGCTTTTTTCCGGTTCCAGATCCGGGTTCGGCGCGACCTGGTAGCCGCCCGCGAGGTTTTCAAAGCGACCATACAAAGCCTTGGCGGTCGGGGTGCGGAAGCCTTCGGCGTACTGACCGTACCAGGTGTAGTTGTCGTTGAAGCTGTAAGTGGTGCCGAACTTCGGCGACAGACGATGCCAGGTTTTCTTCTCGTCGCTGACCTGACCGTTGCCGCTCTGGTCGGCAGTGGCGAGGAACTCATCGGTGATGTGCGGTTTGAGTTCGGTGTAGTCGTAACGTGCGCCCGGCAGGAACGTCCAGTTGCCCCAACTGATCTGATCCTGGGCAAACAGACTGTAGCTGTTGATGGTCGGATCCGGGAAGTCGCTGGCCGGTGTCAAGGTGTCGGCCGCGCTTGGCGCACCGATCACGCGGCAGGCGCCGGCGACGGTCAGGCAAGTGCCGGAGCCGGTGCGCAGACCGGTGACCTTGTCCTGCTTGATGGTCGTGCCGTAGGTGATGGTGTGATCGGTGTCGGCGATGGCAAACGACTTGTCAGCCTGCGCATCGAATACCCACTGGCGATCTTTGTAATTGGTGTCGCGGTTGCGCAGCACAGTGCGCGACGGCGCGTAGATTTCCTGGGTGCTCTGATCGGTTTTGGCGATCTGATAGTTGAGCGACCACTTGATGTTGTCGGCCAGCACAGTGTCCAGCGCGAAGCGGTGTTCCAGACCAAAACGCTCGCGGGTAACGGTGTCGTTGCCGGTGCGCGACTTATAGAAACCGAAACCGCGTCCAGCGTTGAACGGGCCACCGACGGCGCTCAACTGGTTGGTGTCGCGATCATCTTTATAGTGTTCGTAGGTCAGGCCGAAGCGCGCGTCGTCAGCGTAGTTCCAGCCAAGTTTGGCCAGCACGTTGGTGGTGCGCACGTCTTCCGGGTTGGCCTCGGTGCGGTTCAGGCCGGTGCCACCGGTTTCGCCGTAGGATTCGGTTTCGTGACCGTTGCGCTGGCTCAGGTGCAGCAAACCGTCGAAGTCGCCGGTGCGGCCAGCAACGGTACCGGAGGTCAGCCAGCTGTCATCGGCCGAGCTGTAACCGGTTTTCAGCCGGGCGCCGACGTCCTGGCCAGGCTTGATGATGTCGTCCGGATCGAGGGTGTAGTAGCTGACGGCGCCGCCAATCGCATTGCTGCCGTACAGCACCGAGGCCGGGCCACGGAGAATTTCGACGCGTTTGACGATTTCCGGGTCGACGTAATTGCGGTTGGTCTGCGCGTACGGGCCGTTGAAGAAACTGTCCGGCACTTGCACGCCGTCGACCTGAGTCAGCACACGGTCGCCATCGATACCACGGATGTTGTAGCCGGTGATGCCGGCACGTTGACCGGCGCCGCCCACCGAAACGCCCGGCTCGTACCGCACCAGATCTTTGATCGAATTGACGTTGTTGCGATCGAGATCTTCGCGGGTCTGCACGCTGACGGTGGCCGGCACGCTGTTGACCGACTGTTCCTGACGCGTGGCGCTGATGGTCACCTGATCAAGGTTAAGGGTGCCGCTGCTGTTGCGCTTTTCCAGCACCACATTGTTGTTGCTCAGCTTGCGGAAGCTCAAATTGGTCCCCACCAACAGCCGCTCCAGCGCTTTCTCCGGCGGCAGCGAGCCGCGCACGCCCGGCGACGATACGCCCTGACCCAGTTCCGCCGGCAAGCCGACCTGCCAACCGGTCACAGAGGTGAAGGCATTGAGCGCCGACACCAGCGGTTGCTGGTTGATGGAGAACGCGTAATCACCCATGTTGCGCGCCGGTTGCTCGGTGGCAGCCATCAGCGGTGCGGTGCCGGCCATGAGAATGGCAGCGGTCAGCAGCGACAATACGCGGGAAGGGGAAGTCTGACGGGTAAGGCGTGAGGACATCGATAGCGCTCCGTGTCGCACGAATCTTTATAGGTGCTGATTGGCATCGTGATGCGAATCAATTGCATTGGCTATAACGAGACGAACGGGCTTCAGCTATCGAGTAAAAATAATTCTCATTTAGTTCAAGATCACCAGCGCCGGGAATTCCTGCAAGCGCGCGGAGGTGATGTGGGCGAGGGAACGCACCACGTCGAGTGGCTGATCGAGGCGATAATTGCCGGTCACGGCGACGTCGGCCAACTGCTCGTTGGTGTTGATGATCCAGCCCGGATAGTAGCGGCGCAACTCGGCCAGCACTTGGTTGAGCGGACAGTTTTCGAACACCAGTCGGCCTTGTACCCAGGCCAGATCGGTCGCCGCATCAAGTTTGGACGGGCGGTCGAAGCCATTAGGGCCGATGCGGATACTTTCCCCGGCCGACAGGCGCACGCGGGCATCGTTGTGGGTCGCGCGCAAATCGACATCGCCACGCTGGACGTTGACCTGCGCGACGCCATCGAGATAACGCACGGCGAATTCGGTGTCGCGCACGCTGGCTTTGACCGGGCCAGCATCGATTTCCAAGGGCTGAGTGCGGCTGCCGGCGATCTCGAAATACGCCTCGCCCTGATACAAGCGAGCAACGCGTTGCTGATCATTGATCGTGCTGGAGAAAGCGGAATTGGTGTTGAGCAGGACTTTCGAACCGTCTTCCAGTTGCAGACGCTGACGCTCGCCGACCACCGTCAAGTGATCGGCCTGAATGCGCATCGGCAGGTTACTGAAACTGAACAGACCAAGAATCAGCACTGCAGCAGTGGCCAACGGTTTCCAGTGCGGGCGCAACCGCTTGAGAAAGGTGACCTTGGCAGGTTTCGCCGCGAGGCTTTGCGCGCACTGAATGACTTGCGGGCCATCCCAGATCGCCTGCGCCTTGGCGAACGCTTCGGCGTTCAACGGATCAGCCGCCAGCCAGGCATGGAACTGCCGGGTCTGCTCCTCGTCCGGGCTGCCGAGCACGATGAGCCAGTCCAGCGCCTGGTCCATTGCGTCTGCAGCGTCCCGCGCCGAATCAGGCGAAGGCGAGCGGTGGGTGTCCGTCACGGTGTTTCCTCGGGCTTTTTCAAAGCAAGTTTCGAGTTTCAAGCGACAAGCTGCAAGCTAAAGCTCATTCGGTGTGAACTTTGAGTTTTCAGCTTGCCGCTTGAAGCTTATAACTCGCCGCTGCTGTTATGCCGTTCGGCGACGCCGATGCAAATGGACATGATCAGTTTCAATTCTTTCTGCACGGTACTCAGGGAGACGTTCAGTTCGTCCGCTATTTCCTGGTAGCTGTTGCCGTGCAAACGGCTGAGGATGAAAATCTGCTGCTGACGCGAGCTGAGTTCGCTGAGACTCACGTTCAATCGCTCCAGCATTTGTTCGGCGTGGGCGGCGTCTTCGGCGCTGCTGGCGGGGGCGGCGATGCTGTGCACGACGTCTTGCGGCACGTCATCGACCATCGTCCGTGAGTGCAGCTTGCGCGCACGCAAATGATCCAGCGCCAGATTGCGCGCGGTCTGGAAGACAAAGGGCTCGAGGTGATCGATGGCCCGCTCGCTCAACGCCCGCGTCACGCGCAGGTAGGTTTCCTGCAGCAGGTCTTCAGCGGTGCTGTGATTGTTGACCATCCGTTCCAGCGTCCGCAGCAGGGACATACGCTGGGTGAGGAAGACGTGGTTGAAGCGCGATTGACTCACGGGGGAACCTGATCCATTTCGAGCGAATGATAATGCTTATCATCTATGCGAATGGTCAAGTATTGTTTTGTGATCGACACGGATAAATGTAGGAGCTGCCGAAGGCCGCGATCTTTTGATGTTGAACTTAAAAACAAGATCAAAAGATCGCAGCCTTCGGCAGCTCCTACGGGGAGAGCGAGGCACCCTTACTCGGCGTTACACAGCGCCAGGCAGTTATCCAGCATGCGGTTGGAGAAGCCCCACTCGTTGTCGTACCAGGCCAGCACTTTCAGCAGTTTGCCGCTGGATTTGGTGTGGTTGGCGTCGAAGATCGACGACAGCGGGTTGTGGTTGAAGTCGCTGGAAACCAGCGGCAACGTGTTGTAACCCAAAATCTTCGAATGCTGGCTCGCAGCCTTGAGCAGCGCATTGACCTCATCCGCCGAGGCTTCGCGCTTCAATTGCACGGTCAAATCCACCAGCGAGACATTGATCACCGGCACCCGCACGGCCATGCCGGTCAGTTTGCCGGCCAGTTCCGGCAGCACCAGGCCGACCGCTTCAGCAGCGCCGGTCTTGCTCGGGATCATGTTCTGCGTGGCCGAACGCGCGCGGTACGGGTCGGTGTGATAGACGTCGGTGAGGTTCTGATCGTTGGTGTAGGCGTGAATGGTGGTCATCAAGCCGCTTTCGATGCCCAGCTCACGGTGCAGCACCTGCGCCACTGGCGCCAGACAGTTGGTGGTGCACGAAGCGTTGGAGATGATCTGGTGCGACTGGCGCAGAATGTCGTGGTTCACACCATAAACGACGGTGGCGTCGGCGCCTTTGGCCGGGGCCGAGATAATCACTTTGCGCGCGCCGGCAGTAATATGCGCGGCCGCTTTGGCGCGGTCGGTAAAGAGACCGGTGCATTCAAACACCACATCAATCTTTTCCGCGGCCCAGGGCAGGTCGGCCGGATTGCGAATCGCGCTGACCGCAATGCGGTCGCCGTTGACGGTCAGACTCTCGTTGTCATGCTCGACTTGCGCGTCGAACGTGCCGTGAACGGTGTCGTATTTGAGCAGATGGGCGTTGATCGAGCTGTCGCCCAGATCGTTGATGGCGACGATCTGCAAATCCTGTCGATAGCCTTGGGTATACAGTGCGCGCAGGACATTACGGCCGATGCGGCCAAAACCATTGATTGCGATTCGTAGAGTCATGGAACAGCGCCGCCGTCGTTTTGTTGTTGGAATTACAAGATTATTCGCATAAAAATAGAAAACAAGCCTTTTTAATGGCAATATTTTGTTTTATCTACAACGAGTGACCTGAATCAACTGGTCCGAATGATCAAAAAAACCGTCTGTCATTCCAACAACAACGGCGTTTGATCAGCATAGACAATCAGGTCGCCACATCCGTTAGCCTGGAGTTCTACACATGCATCCCCGCGTTCTTGAGGTCACCGAACGGCTTATCGCCCGCAGCCGCGCCACGCGTCAGGCTTACCTTGCACTGATTCGCGGCGCCGCCACTGACGGGCCGATGCGCGGCAAGCTGCAATGCGCCAACTTCGCCCATGGCGTGGCCGGTTGCGGCAGCGAAGACAAGCACAGCCTGCGGATGATGAACTCGGCGAACATCGCCATTGTTTCGTCTTATAACGACATGCTCTCGGCGCACCAGCCGTACGAAGTGTTCCCGGAACAGATCAAAAACGCCCTGCGCGAAATCGGCTCGGTCGGACAGTTCGCTGGTGGTACTCCGGCGATGTGCGACGGCGTGACCCAAGGCGAGCCGGGCATGGAACTGAGCCTGCCGAGCCGCGAAGTGATCGCCATGTCCACAGCGGTAGCGCTGTCACACAACATGTTCGACGGCGCGCTGATGCTCGGCATCTGCGACAAGATCGTGCCGGGCCTGATGATGGGCTCGCTGCGTTTCGGCCACTTGCCGACGATTTTCGTGCCGGGCGGGCCGATGGTCTCGGGGATTTCCAACAAGGAAAAAGCCGACGTGCGCCAGAAGTACGCCGAAGGCAAAGCGACCCGCGAAGAGCTGCTGGAATCGGAGATGAAGTCCTACCACAGCCCGGGCACCTGCACCTTTTACGGCACAGCCAACACCAACCAGTTGCTGATGGAAGTCATGGGTCTGCACTTGCCGGGCGCCTCGTTCGTCAACCCGAACACGCCGCTGCGTGACGCGCTGACCCGCGAAGCCGCGCACCAGGTGACGCGCCTGACCAAACAAAACGGCAACTTCATGCCGATCGGCGAAATCGTCGACGAGAAGTCGCTGGTCAACTCGATTGTGGCGCTGCACGCCACCGGCGGTTCGACCAACCACACCCTGCACATGCCGGCCATCGCCATGGCGGCAGGCATTCAACTGACCTGGCAGGACATGGCCGACCTCTCCGAAGTCGTGCCGACCCTGAGCCACGTCTACCCGAACGGCAAAGCCGACATCAACCACTTCCAGGCGGCGGGCGGTATGTCGTTCCTGATCCGCGAACTGCTCGGCGCCGGTCTGTTGCACGAAGACGTCAACACCGTGCTAGGCCACGGCTTGAGCAAGTACACCAAAGAACCGTTCCTCGATAACGGTGAACTGGTCTGGCGCGAAGGGCCGGTCGACAGCCTCGACGAAAACATCCTGCGCCCGGTCGCGCGTGCGTTCTCGCAGGAAGGCGGTTTGCGCGTGATGGAAGGCAACCTCGGGCGCGGTGTGATGAAGGTGTCTGCGGTGGCGCTGGAAAACCAGATCGTTGAAGCACCAGCGATGGTGTTCCAGGATCAACAGGATCTGGCCGACGCGTTCAAGGCCGGTCTGCTGGAAAAAGATTTTGTCGCCGTGATGCGCTTCCAGGGCCCGCGCTCCAACGGCATGCCCGAGTTGCACAAGATGACGCCGTTCCTCGGTGTGCTGCAGGATCGCGGCTTCAAAGTCGCGCTGGTGACTGACGGACGCATGTCCGGCGCCTCGGGGAAAATTCCGGCGGCGATTCACGTCAGCCCCGAAGCTTATGTCGGCGGCGCTTTGGCACGCGTGCAAGAGGGCGATATCATCCGCGTCGATGGCGTCAAAGGCACTTTGGAACTTAAAGTCGACGCCGCAGAATTTGCAGCGCGCGAACCCGCCAAAGGCCTGTTGGGCAACAACATCGGCAGCGGTCGCGAACTGTTCGGCTTTATGCGCATGGCTTTCAGCTCGGCAGAGCAGGGCGCCAGCGCCTTCACTTCTGCCCTGGAGACGCTTAATTGAAACTGGCTTTGGTCGGTGACATCGGAGGCACCAACGCACGGTTTGCGTTGTGGAAAGATCAGCAACTGGAATCGGTTCAGGTCTTGGCCACCGCCGACCACGCCAGCCCGGAAGAGGCGATCAGCCTTTACCTGAGCGGGCTCGGTCTGGCGCCGGGTTCGATCGGTTCGGTGTGCCTGTCGGTGGCCGGTCCGGTCAGTGGTGATGAATTTAAATTCACCAATAACCACTGGCGGCTGAGCCGCACGGCGTTCTGCAAAACCTTGCAGGTCGAGCAGTTGTTGCTGGTCAACGACTTCTCGGCAATGGCGCTGGGCATGACCCGTTTGCAGCCGGGCGAATTTCGCGTGGTCTGCGAAGGCACGCCGGAGCCGTTGCGCCCGGCGGTGGTGATCGGCCCGGGCACTGGCCTTGGCGTGGGCACTTTGCTCGATTTGGGCGAAGGCCGTTTTGCGGCGCTGCCGGGCGAGGGCGGTCACGTCGATCTGCCGCTGAGCAGCCCGCGTGAAACGCAATTGTGGCAGCACATCCATAACGAAATCGGCCATGTCAGTGCCGAGACGGCGTTGAGCGGCGGCGGTTTGCCGCGTGTTTACCGGGCTATTTGCGCGGTCGATGGGCATGAGCCGACACTCGATACGCCGGAAGCGATTACCGCGGCCGGGCTGGCGGGTGATCCGATAGCGCTGGAAGTGCTCGAGCAATTCTGCTGCTGGCTCGGCCGTGTCGCCGGTAATAACGTGCTGACCACGGGTGGGCGTGGCGGGGTGTTTATCGTTGGCGGTGTGATTCCACGGTTTGCTGATTTCTTCCTCGAAAGCGGTTTTGCTCGCAGCTTTGCGGATAAAGGTTGCATGAGTGATTACTTCAAAGGCATTCCAGTGTGGCTGGTGACAGCGCCGTATTCCGGGCTGATGGGCGCGGGTGTGGCTCTGGAACAGGCAGGCTGAAGCGTGAGATCGTTCCCATGCTCCGCGTGGGAATGCAGCCCGTGACGCTCCGCGTCACTGGACGCGGAGCGTCCCCAGAGGCATTCCCACGCAGAGCGTGGGAACGATCAGCGTGGGAACGATCGGTTCATCAGGCATAATCCGCCCCAATTCCAACAACAAGGATGCCTTCGAAGTGAGCTCAGTCAACAAGTCGATATTGTTGGTCGATGACGACCAGGAAATACGCGAGTTGCTGGAAACCTACCTGACCCGCGCCGGGTTTCAGGTACGTGCCACGGCCGATGGCGCCAGTTTCCGTCAGGCACTCAACGAGGCGCCGAGTGATCTGGTGATCCTCGATGTCATGCTCCCCGACGAAGACGGCTTCAGCCTTTGCCGTTGGGTGCGTCAGCATCCGCGTCAGGCGCAGGTGCCGATCATCATGCTCACCGCCAGTTCCGACGAAGCCGATCGCGTGATCGGACTCGAACTCGGCGCTGACGACTACCTCGGCAAACCCTTCAGCCCGCGCGAACTGCAAGCGCGGATCAAAGCCCTGCTGCGCCGCGCGCAATTCGGTCAGGAACGTAATGGCAGCGAAGTGCTGGCGTTTGATGAATGGCGGCTGGACATGGTCAGTCATCGTCTCTTTCACACCGACGGCGAAGAAGTGATTCTCTCCGGCGCCGATTTCGCCCTGCTGAAACTGTTCCTTGATCATCCGCAGGAAATTCTCGACCGCGACACCATCGGCAATGCCACCCGTGGCCGCGACCTGATGCCGCTCGATCGCATCGTCGACATGGCCGTCAGCCGCTTGCGCCAACGCCTGCGCGATACGGAAAAACCGCCGCGACTGATCCGCACCGTGCGCGGCAGCGGTTACCAATTGGCAGCCAATGTGGTTGCCGGCAATGGTCACTGAGTCGCTGCGTAAACTCGCCGCCAAGGTACCAGTGCCGCGCTCGCTGCTTGGGCGGATGTTGCTGCTGACCTTGCTCGCCGTGCTGTTTGCGCAGACGTTGTCCAGCGTGATCTGGGTCTCGCAACTGCGCGCCACCCAGCTTGAAGGCCTGGTCACCAGCGCCCGCAGCCTCGCCCATTCGATGACCGCCAGCGTCAGTTATTTCCGCTCGTTGCCAGTGGCTTATCGCCCACTGGTGCTCGACCAATTGCGCAGCATGGGCGGCACCCGATTTGTCGTGACGCTCAATGACAAACCGCTGGGCATGGACGTTCTGCCGGTCACCCCGCGTAAAGCCGCAGTGATGAAAGCCGTCGACGAAGTGCTGCGCCAGACCCTTGGCCATGACACCGATATTTCGGTGACCTTCGTCAGCCCCGAGGATCTGCGGATCTTCAACGCCGGGCTGAAACTCGATGAATTGCCACGCTCTTGGGCGCATTACGCGTTGACCCTCGAGCCGGTCAATCCGCCGGTTCTGGTCACGCAAATCCAGATGGCGCCGGGCGAATGGCTGTACATCGCCTCGTTGCTGCCCGAGCCGTACACCAGTCTTGAAGAACAAGGCCTGCCGTCGCAGCAGGTGTGGTTTATCGTCCTCACCAGTGGCTTTCTGTTGTTGTTCATCGGCGTACTGGTGCACTGGCAGAGCCGCCCGCTCAAGCGTCTGGCTCGTGCGGCGCGGGACATGTCGCTGGGTGCCGACGTTGAGCCGGTGGCGGAGGGCGGCGGCAGTGAGGTGGTGGAAGTGGGGCGCGCGTTCAACAGCATGCGCGAACGTATCAGTCGTTACCTGACCGAACGCAGCCAGTTGTTCAGTGCTATTTCCCATGACTTGCGCACACCGATCACGCGATTGCGTTTGCGCGTGGAGTTGCTCGAAGACGAACAGTTGCAAGCCAAGTTCGGCCGCGATCTCGACGAGTTGGAGTTGCTGGTCAAAGGCGCGCTGCAATGCGTGAAAGACACCGACATCCACGAGAACATTGAACCGGTCGACCTTAACCACGTACTCGATTGTCTGGTCGAGCCGTATCTGGCGCCAAACGGCAATGGCCGCGTGACCCAACAGGGCCGGGCACTGGCGGCGTATTCGGGCAAGCCGTTGGCGTTGAAACGCTGCATTGGCAACTTGATCGACAACGCGTTGAAGTACGGGCAGAACGCGCATCTGCACATCGATGACGATGACAGCGCCTTTGTCTTGCACGTTGATGATGAAGGCCCGGGAGTGCCGGAGCAGCGGCTGGAGCAGGTGTTCGAGCCGCACTTCCGGTTGGCGGGGCAGCAGCAGGGGTATGGCTTGGGATTGGGCATTGCGCGCAACATCGCCCACAGTCATGGCGGCGAAGTGACGTTGCAGAATTTGCGTGAGGGTGGGTTGCGGGTGACCCTGCAATTGCCGCGCAGTGCTGACTAGGTAGACCGCGTTATCGTTCTTCGCGAGCAAGCCCGCTCCCACAGGTGACCGCATTCCATCGGGAAGAATGCGGTCGAATGTGGGAGCGGGCTTGCTCGCGAAGGCGTCCGACCTGACAACACAAATGTAAC